>CAJCIF010000434.1 GCA_903970355.1 Actinomycetota bacterium | reverse complement strand
TACAAGTGGCTAAAGTGCTTGGTTTTGAGGCACAAGCTGCTGTCGGATTAGCAGAACAAGTCATTTTCATTTTTATGGTTTTTTTGATGTGTGCAGCGGTTGGAACAACTGCTATGGTTTCGCGAGCTTTCGGTGAGAAAGACAGAGACAGAGCAAACTTAATTACTGGACAGGCTCTTTTGACGGCGATTATTCTCGGTATTTCGCTCACCATGATTAGCCTGGCATTGGCTCCTACATTGATGCACACATTTTCACCGACAGCGGATCTAGGAGCATTGTCCGCTGGTTATCTAAGTGTCTATAGCTTTTTTCTTGCTCCATTTGGACTGATCTGTATTATTACGGCCGCCTTTCGTGCATCCGGGGATGCGAAGACGCCACTATTAGTGGTGCTAAGTTCTACCAGCATCGCAATTGCAGGAGATATTGCTACTGTTTATTTCAACTGGCCGGTACCCGGTCTTGGCATAAAAGGCATTGCTTATGCCGGGCTGACAGGCAATCTTTTCGGCGCGGTTGTTGCATTCTGGCGTCTTAGACAATCGATACTGGCTCCCAGTTTGAGAATGCTTTTTCCGATGCGCCTCGATTTGATGAACAAGTTAATGCGCATAAGTTTGCCATCCGGACTACAGAGATGGGGATGGGCTGCAAGCACCTTTTGCATCTTTTTTATTCTCAGAGAGTGTCCCTATCCGACAGCGGCCATTGCTTCATGGACGATCGGTATGCGTGTAGAAGCACTCCTCTTTATGCCAATGATGGCCTTAAGCCTTGCCATTTCATCCATTGTTGGACAGAATCTCGGCGCCAATCAAATTGAGCGTGCTTTCAATGCCGGTTGGCGTATTACATGGGCGGGAATGGGCGTTATGGTTGTCCTGGGCACGCTTATGTTCATCTTTGCTCCGGTTCTCGCTCAAGCCATGACGACAGATCCAAAATCAATTGAATATGCGCAATCTTATTTGAAGACAGTTGCATGTTCCGAACCGATGCTTGCCATGGGCATGATCTTAAGCGGAGCACTGCAAGGTGCCGGTGACACAAAAACACCAATGTGGATTACGCTCGCCACACAATGGTTATACAGGCTGCCTGCCGCCTGGTTATTTGCTGTTTATTTCAAACTTGGTCCACCCGGCGCCTGGGCTGCGATGATGACATCTATGTATCTAATCGGCTCTTTGACAGCGTGGCGCTATCAATCACGAGCATGGATAAAAACTCAGGTTTGAACTCGGGCTTAAGCAGCGCTGAATTGCTAGAATAGTGGCATAGAGCGCCGACGGAACGGATTTAAATGAGAATATTTGCCTTTTTGGCCGCAATCATTTTCACGGGTCTTGCACCGCGATATGAAGCTTTTGCTGCCGAACCTGTCTCGGGCAAAGCAGCTGTATATTCGGATGCATATCATGGCAAGAAGACAGCAACCGGAGAAGTGTATGACAAAAATGGTTTGTCAGCGGCAAGTAATGTCTTTCCACTTGGTTCGATGGTGCACGTCAGGCATCGCATCAACGGCAAACATGTAGTAGTTCGGATCAACGATACGCAAGCTAAATCGAATAAGCACATTCTTGACTTGAGCCGCGGAGCCGCTCGCAAACTCGGCTGCTCTACCGGCCATATTCCAGTTGATGCGCACGTTGTGAAACCAACAGAGAAGGAATGAATTCGCGCCAGAAGGTAGTGCGGCTGTCCTGGTTTGCCTATGGCACGTTCGTTCTTTTGTTGAGCCTTTGCCAGTACTACGATCTTTTCAATGGTTACAATCACCACGATTTTAGTGTTCGGCACGTTAATGGCAAAGTCCTCGTAACTGATTTCGTTGTCTTCTATGCCGGTGGCGTTCTTGCTCGTGGTGGAGGCAATTCAAATATCTATGCGTGGGCGACTCAAGAGAAAGTCTTCCGGACTCTTGTCGATGCCGAACCTACAGAAGCGGACTTTTACACACAATCTTTTCCAAGCACGTTTGTGCTCATGATTCCTCTTACTTTTTTGCCTCTGGATCTGGCACATCTGCTTTGGGACATTTGCACTCTTCTTTTGGGATCGCTTGTATTCTCTTTGTTTTTGCTATCGATCGATTCTCAAAATAAGGAGAAAAACCTCCTCATTTTTCTGGGGCTTTTCTATTCATTTCCGGCTTTTCAATGCCTGCTCACCGGCCAGTTAAGTTGGCTATTACTCGCAATTGTCTCGGCTTATGCTTATTGTTTGGCCGAACGCAAGCAATTGTTAGCCGGTCTCTTATTGGCTGCCACCACTCTTAAACCGCAGTACATGCTGTTTCTATTTCTGCCGCCTCTTTTTGCAAAGCAATTTCGAGTAATCGCAAGCGCAGTTGTATTCGAGATAATTTTTCTGAGCGCGACCGTAATGCAGCTTGGCTGGACTTCTGTTCTTACTTATCCGACCACTCTTAAACGTGCAGAAGCGATTTGTAACTTCTCTCCCGATATGATGCCCGGCATTCGCGGGCTGCTTACTTCCGTACTCCCACAAGAGACAGCGCTTTCCATAAGTATGTTTGCGATGGTTTGTGCATTTCTAGGGCAAATGGTCTTTTTCTATCTGAAGCGGTCTCAATTAGCAACCAAATCCGGTATCGCAGCAGCCCTTTCTATTACCATAACGGCAGCGCTCTTTTTCAGTGCCCATTCTTTTCCCTACGACTCTTTATTGCTGGCGATTCCAGCAGCCTACTTCCTAAATGCCGGATGGACGAGCACGCCACTCAGTCGCTTGAGCAAGGTCTTATTTATTGCTTATCCTATCGTCAGCTGGATTTGTTTTTTTGTCAGTAAGCTTTCGCACGTTCCGGCATTGGCGCTTTTGGGACTGCTTACTCTGGTGTTTTATTTGGCTTCTCTGGAGAAACTGGCAAAGCTTTCGCCTGAGAAGACAGATGCATTGCACACTGCAGAACACGCCAATATAGAAACGCATCAATGAGAACAACAATTAAAGGCTGTGCCAGAGCCGGATTCACAAATGTCCAAATGATTAGATAGAGATCGATTATTAGCCAGGCCGTTATAGTTTGCCATCGCATTGCCGAATCAAGTGGTGTCATTTTCGTAAGGATCAATGTTCCAGCAATAGCAAATAAGCAAAAATCGTAATAGAGGAAATGCGGCAGAAAGAGGGGAATCAGCAATAACCCGATTAGAAAAATTATTGTTATTTGTTCCTTTTCGTTTTCGGAATTGCCTTTGTTTAAGAAGTTCATGGCAGTCCAAATTCCGTGAGCCGCAATTAAACAGCTAAGCAAGTTAACGGCAGGCTCTAACATCGGTCGTTGCGGTGCAGGTAGAAAGGAAAGCGCTGCTGGAAGCAATGAGCATTTCAGGTAGGCTGCATAGCCGTAATTTGGACTGGATTCAATTTCTCCTGCCAGTTGAAGAGAATGGAGCCATAACTCTAAAACTTGCGCACCAAAGATACAAAGGGCATACGCAAAAAATAGTGCCAGTCCCGTTGTTAATCCGATCAAGCAACGAAATCTTTTTTGGGACGACAAAACGAGTGCTACAAAAACTGCAATGAGCAAATATTGGGGTTTTAAGATGAAAGTGCTCCAGACTAATCCAGCGGCTAGTTCTCTCTTTTGGAGGAGCAGATAGTAACCAATCGTGAGTGGTAAGAGCCCAAGAAGGATGCCCAGTTGCCCAATGAAAATGGTCTGGATAACTGGAAAAAATAGAACGAATAAAAAGAGCGTTGTTAGGGTTCTTGTGCCCGTTAAAGAACTCAGTAGCTTTGCGCAAACTGTCAGTGCAACCAGTGAAACTAATTGCCAGCACAGAAGAGCGATGGCTGGACTATACAAACTAAATGGGACGAAAATTGCTGCCGTTAGAGGGGAGTACATGTAGCTTGCTATAAATTCAGGCGGCAGCGCATTCAACATTTGATGTGTATAGATGTTATACGTCGATTCCACAAAATTGGAAGAACTGAGGGCGGGATAGAGATCGACAGCGCGATTGTCGAGCAGCAATTTTCCGGCCGGATAAAACGTCATTAGAAAATCGCTGGTTTGCATGGCCTGAGGATGCGCAAGCCCAATTAAGATGGGCACGATGATGCATGCAGTACCGAAAACCGGAATTAAAAAATTGAGGGCGCGTTGGGGAAACGTATTTGCTGTCATTCCGAAAGTTCAATTGACGACTCCCGAAGTGTAACTCTCCTTGCAACAGGTAGGGTAGTCACGAGCTAATTTGCTTGGGCTCGTGATATCAACAAGGACTGTTTCTGAAACTTGCGAGGGAGAGAAAGTGAAAAACATCGGCATCATAACCTCTGGTGGGGATTGTGGCGGGCTAAACGGGGTGATCAAGGGCGTTGCCCTTACCGCTCTAAACAGAGGAATGACGGCCTGGATTGTGCCAAACGGTTATGCCGGACTTTACAACCTTGTTGATATCAAGAGTTTGGCTAAATTAACCGCTGAACGAATTGAAGAAATTGACGTTTTCATTGCCGGTAGTGAAGCCGGCAATTCTCGTGTAAAAGTCTCGAAGATCAAAGACGACAAAAAATACGATCGCATTAAAGAAGGGCTGAAGAAATTCAACCTTGATGGATTGGTCATCGCCGGTGGTGACGATACCGGCAGTGTTGTTGCCGATCTAGCCGGGAGAGGCATTCCTTGCGTGCACGCACCTAAGACAATGGATCTTGATTTAATGCCTTACAGCGTCGGCGGTGACTCAACAATCAATCGCATCGCAGAAGAGGTTCGCGATCTCAAAACAACCGGGCGCACACACAATCGCATTATTGTTCTTGAAGTGTTTGGCCGCTATGCCGGTCATACCGCCTTTAGAGGCGGGGTAGCCGGAGACGCTGATGCTGTCTTAATTCCTGAAATACCAGTTGATTTCGATGTGCTTTACAAACATGTCGTTGGCAGATTCACAAAGCGCATTGAAGAAAGTGATGTCCATGCCGGCACAAGCGTGATTGTGGTGGCAGAAGGCTTGCGCGATGCTTCCGGGAATGAACTGGTCGATATGAGCTCAACTCCTGATTCTTTCGGGCACCGAAAGCTTATGGGTGCGGGAACTTATGTCGTCAAACAATTGGAAACCCGTATAAAAGCAGATGCGGAAATAAAAGCTTTCATGAAACGGACGGGGCAATTTGTGGAAGGCGTTTACGAAATTCCGGAAGTGCGCGACATAAGACCAAGCCATCTCGTACGGTGCGGTTTTACATCGGCAGTGGATGCCAATTTCGGTTTGGAAGTGGGTGCCGGAGCAGTCGAGCTTTTATCGAAAGGCACAGTCGGAGTAACAGTGGTTAGTTTCCGTCACGGCAAAATTGAATATATGCCCGTAGCAGAAGCGATCGTGCAAAATCTCGTTGACCCCGCCGACGTAGCATTGTTTGAAAGCTTGGGCTTATCTTTTGGAAGAACCCCCGGCAAGCTGGAAGCGACTACCGAAAAGGTATCCGGCAGACCATTCCGCGTATATTAAATCCGCGTCTATTAGATCCGCGTCTGCTAGTTCAGTGTCTGCTATCTAGCGCCTGATTCTTCAAATCAACATCGCCAGCACAAACCATTGTGCCAGGCGAATTTGGCCTGTGCCGAAGTTGTATTCGAATAGACCTGATATTAACAAGGCAACTGCCCCGGTCATAATGCCGAAACTCAAACCTTGCTCGAATGTCCAGTCGAATAGAAACAAACGAGAATGCGATTTTTCTTGTTCGGCTTGTGTCTGTTTTGCAAAGCCTATGCGAACAAGACACTCACGGATAACTACAAACCAGAGGTAGATGTAACTAATGAAACCAAATATGCCTGCCGTAGCAAGCATCTGTAAATAGTTACTGTGGGCGTGGTCTAGAAGGGGAGCATGTCCGGGTGCAATATTGGCAGGCACTGGAAAAGGGGGAAACTTCCGTATGCCCACACCGAATAGTGGATGTTGTTCAAAAACTTTCCAAGCATGACTCCAAACTTTCAAGCGCACTTGAGCGCTTACATCCGACTGCCAATTGGCAAGGGCCAGTAGCCGGTCTCTTACTACCGGTACGGCCACACACGAAACCGCTGTTATTAAAGTTGCACCAATGGCGGTGCGCCAGAATAAAATATGAGAAAAAATAGCAGTGCAAATTACTACGGCGGTAAGTGCTCCAAACCAGGCACTGCGCTCACCAGCGAAAACTAATCCAGCCAGATTGCCCAGTACAACGAGCCCGATTACCCAGGGTTTTGACAGCAAGTTGCCGGATTTTCGAAACGATTGCCCAATTACTAGACCAAAGGCAAGCATGCTGAATATCTGCATCGTGCCTGCAAAGGCCATGGGCGTTGCCAGAAAACCAGTACCTTGCAAATAGCGGAAAGAAGAAAATGGATGTGAATCTGTTACCTGTTCAATTGAAGCGATAAACCCAGCCAGGGCTCCTACAACAAGAAGCGACAAAACAGCGTTTTTGCGCAGTCCATCTTCCGATTTAAAGGCATGGTGAGCCCAGAAGTACACAAGCCCGCCACGAAGTGCGGAAAGCGATTTAAACGCTTCAGGAAAGCCGCCGTTCACAAAGCCGGAAACTCCAACAACCGCTGCAAAAATCAAAAGCGGCTTCGTCAAGGGTGCCTCAGCTAGATCCTGAACAAAGCGAATTTGACCGCGCAAGGTTGGGTTTTCCAGCCAGGAAATCAAAAGCGAAACAATCAAGCCTATAACAAGAATTGTCCACGGAAAAGTAATAGGCAATGAAAGACTAAAAGCGTAAGCAACGATGCATGCCAATCGAAGTCTTTTAAGCGCTTTAGCCAGATTTTTTCTTGCTTGAATTGCGCCTGTTATTGTTTATCGCTCCAGTTGAAGAGACCCAAAATATCGTACATTTCCGAGATGGTCTGTTTAG
>CAJCIF010000433.1 GCA_903970355.1 Actinomycetota bacterium | reverse complement strand
TCCAACCATTCTTCCTGGATATGTCATCGACGCTTTCGCCCAGCACAATGACACGGAAAGCATCAACATACATCGGTAGCAAACGCAGTTCCGTCAAGGCTTTGCTCGGTGCTTGCTCGAATTGCTCAACCATTGTTTCGTAGGTTGGAATGTAAGTGCAATTCTCAATCTCCGCAGTTTCTGCAACAATGTTCGAGATTTCTTTGATGTGTTGATTCAACGCTTTCTGGAGTGGCTCATCCGAGTGCAGATCTTCTCCGATTGGCACGAGCGAACAGAGGCCAATAGTTGCTTTGGTTGTGATTTTCAATACCCGAACTATGCCGTTGAGATTTTCCCTGTACCAATCAAGTGACGGCTTTGTGGGCAGTTGCTTGGTGAACATAAAGAGGCGTTCCGATTTTTTGGAAGACAGTGCCATAGCATCATTGGCACCAATCCAAACAATTACTTTGTGAGGCTGGCAGCCGGCTACATTGTGTACACGATACAGGGCGTTGTAAGCGAGATCTCCGCCGACACCAAAATTTTTGAACTCGAATTGGGCGTCGCCCATCCGATTCCGCAACTCGCCAACGAGATCGAATGCCTGCCCTTTGCCTGCAGTGCTGCTCGATCCAAGACATGCAACCACTTCCATAAACTTGTCTACCCGCGTATTTAGTAGTGCAATTACGGTTGACCACGGACGTTAGCGATAATATGTTAGATCAAACCCTGCGGAAGTCCATAATGAATCTAATCAAAAATATCGCTTTGGCAGTCGGGATATGCTTCTGGACATATGCTGCCGCCATATACGGGCTTGCCGATTTGATTCGATGGTCTTACGAGCACCCATGGGGAGCTTGTGATTTCCTATGATGCTTCTGGTCTAGCTTAGAATCGTTGAGTAACGCTAAAAGTCAAGTTATCATCAGGTTTTTGATAGCGCAAGTCGTGGTTGAAATCGTGGTTGTAAAAGAACGAGAACGTGGTACCAGTACTGGTGCTATAGCTTGCGCCAGTTTGGCCGTAGGTATCCGCTCCTCTAATGGCGGAACTGACCTGTACCTTTTCTTGGATGCCGCCAATTAGTGTGAAACGCCCTTCTTGCTTTTGCAAAGAAGAGCCGATATACAGTTCAGCTGGATTATCCGTCGCCCTACTGGTGTATAGGAATGAACCGGTGAGGTTCAAACCAGGTGCTATTTTAAGGCGTCCGTCCGTTTCCGCTGATAGCCGGGTCGCATCCGAATTGAAAGGATGATCGGGAGAATATGATTTGGGCGAATAATCGTGGAGCCGATCGGATTGCATCATGCCTATTTCCAAATCGCCGGTGAAGTTGCCGAAGGTTTCTCTGTGACCAAAAGCCAGATCCAAATTTCCAGGTGCAGGACCGACATTGAGAAGACCGGCATCCACAGCAAGGTTTACATAATCATGGCTATCAAGGGACAGATGCAATCTTGCTTGGGTTTCCGGCGGCTGATGCTCCCTTAGTGTTGTCGATACTGTTATGGAACTGTAGGGGGAGTCGTGAACGAGGTTCTGTGGTGAATCGAGATTTGAACCCGATGGTGTAGAACTCACTTTTGCCGGTTTATCCTTTGTATAAGGATCGCCAAGATCGACGTGCGTTATATGTGTTGCCGCATTCGGATCGGCTTTACGAACAAGCGATTGACCCTCGCCCAATAATTCCCCGCCGTTTATAGCGGCATGGGAAGGATGACCGTGGGTAGGGGAATCAGTCTGATCGAGCGACATAGAGAGGCGAACGAAGTTAGTAAATCAGCAGAGATCTGATAATGGTCAAAAGTGTTTGCCCCTATTCTATTCCTGCATTATGGCAATCTTTGGTCAGTGCGGATATGAACTGGACCATGTTTTAAAAGCTGATTTTATCTTACTGCAATATTTGACCTTCAATCATAATGATCCCTGTGCCACCGACGAATACTTCGAGTTCGCCGTTTTTCTTTTGGGCACGGGTGTGAATTACAGAGGGCATTTGTACTATCGTCCCTTGTTCAATTTGCAAACTGAATTCGTCTTTCCAGTGGAATTTGCTCAGATAGGCGGTAAGGGCGCCGTTACCCACACCACAGGCGGGATCTTCTAAACCTTCCCTCGGACAAATGTTGCGTGTGTGCAAATCATATGTGTTGTTTATTGTTTGAAAACAAAAAAGCTGAGCTTCTCTTAGATTGGCTAAGCGACATAGTTCTTGCAGTGGTTCTATGTTCCTCTGCGCTCGATGCAACGCATCCAGAGATGTGAGAGGAACGATAATGTGCCCAAGTCCAGTATTGACGCCCTTTATAGGTAGATCAGTGTTGATATGAGATTCATCGATTCCAAATACGGATGCGATTTCTGCACGCGAAAATTCGTAATCGCTAAATTCGGCGGGCGGTTGTTTCATAGTCACAACCGGTTTTGTAGGTGAGTGCCAGTTGATATGGATATCTTGTTTTCCGGCCGGATTTTCCTGGATGTAGTTGGAGCCACCTTGTTTACTGACGACTCCTTTATGGATCATCGCTAACCAAGCGGCAATTGAGGGGTGTCCTGCAACGGGTATTTCCTCCAAAGGAGTGAAATAGCGCAAACGAAAGTCAGCACCACCTTCGGCAGGGACAACGAAGACTGTTTCAACGAGGTTGAGTTGGCGGGCCAAGGCTTGCATCACGTACGATGAAATTCCAGTAGCCTGCGGAAATACAGCCGCAGGATTGCCCCCGAAAGGCCCATCCGCAAAGGCATTTACAACTACAAAGTTCTTGTTTGCATCCATAGTTTTCAATATATTCGCCTGACAACGATTTCTGCTGCTGAATAGTATTTATGCTGTGCCTAACCCTCAGTTCGGCGCCTATTGCTTGATCGTGCTAGTCTGGTCGATCACAAAAGTTTTGGAGGTGATCCCATGAGAGCACTCGTTGTAGAAGCGCCTAACAAGAAGTGGCAATTGCAAGATTTGCCAAAGCCTGTTCCTGGTCCGGGCCAAGTTCTCATTCGTATTCACGCCAGCGGTTTTTGTTTTACCGACATCCACCAGACGCACGGCTCCTTGCCCGGACCATTTCCTCGTACGCTCGGGCATGAACCGGTTGGCACCATCGAAGAAGTCGGGCCCGGAGTGACGATTCGAAAAGTAGGCGATCGCGTCGGAGTACCGTGGGCTCAGGGTGGCTGTGAACGATGCGAATGGTGCCTGAAAGGGAAGCAATTATTTTGCGCCAATTTAATAGGCACAGCGGCGAGCATGTCGGGCGGGCACGCTGATTACATGTTGGCATATGCGCAAGCGGCGATGCTTCTGCCGGAGAAATTATCCTTCGAACAAGCTGCTCCAATATTTTGTGCTGGCTACACTGTGTATTCCGGTTTGAAAATAGCCAAACCTCAACCCGGAGATCGCGTTGCCGTGCAGGGAATTGGTGGTTTAGGACACCTTGCAATTCAATATGCAAAAGCGAGTGGTTTTGAAACGATTGCCATTTCGCGTTCACCGGACAAAGATGCATTGATCAAATCGCTCGGTGCAGATCACATCGTAAGAGATGGTGCGGAGTTGGATAAGAAAGGCGGAGCCGATGTCATTTTGGCGACGAGCAATTCATCCGAAGCGGCCGTTGATGCGATGAATGGCCTTCGTCCAGATGGTGCCTTTGTTGTTATGGGATTCGATCCAGAACCCATGAAAATCTCAGCTGGGCTTATGATTATGAAGCGATTACGCTTGCTCGGCAGCCAGCAAAACAATAAGGAAGATTTGTACGAGGCTCTTCAAATTGCGGCGGCAGGAAAAGTGAAAGTGATAACTGAAGCCTACAAATTTGAAGATGTCGAAAAAGTGTACGATCGTGTTGAACGTGGACAAGTGCGATTCCGAGCTGTTTTCATAAATAACTAAATGCAATAACCCTTTATTGGAGAATGGGCATGCACGTTAGAAAGCTAATGTTGGCTGCGGCAATGTCGATTGCATGCCAACTGCAGTTTGCTGGGTTCGATAACGGAAAAATTGCGTGGTTCGATAACGGAAAAGTTGCTTGGGCCGATAGCGGAAAGCCCTATACAGGCAACCCTGAGGCCTACAATGCCTTCAATCAAGGACGCACTCTCCTGATCAATGGTGATGCTGCTCATGCGGCCGGGTATTTTAAAAAGGCGATCGAATTAGATCCAAATTTTGGCGTTGCAGAATCGAACTATGGCGTTTCCCTATCGGCATTGGGAGACAAAAGAGGAGCAATAGAGCATTTGAAAAAGGCGACGACCATTGAACCCGGTACAGCAATGTTTTGGGACAATCTCGCCGTCGGATATCAGGCAGAAGGTGATCTGGATTCAGCAGCTCAAGTTTATGAACACTATCTGCAAATTTCTCCGGGGGCTGCTGATCGCGCCAAAGTGCAAGCCTGGTTAAACAACTACCACAAGGGTCGTATTAAAGGCACCGAAAATGCAACGACGCCCGATTACGCTGCATCAATAAAACCGCCCTGGATGAGGTGGAACTTTAATCAGATGCCTCTCAAAGTTTTTATTGGATCTGGTGTCGGTGTACCAGGCTTTCAGCCTGCCTTTGTCGATCTTATTCCGACGGCGTGCAATGACTGGTCTCGTCCTATGCAAGGCAAACTCAGTTTTGTGCCAGTCGACAATCCTAATAATGCCGACATAACGATAGAGTGGACGCATGATCTGAGCAGAGCGAAGGACCCCGGCGAAGGTGGTCATACGCAAACATGGGGTGAGCAAGGTCGCCTTGCTCATGTCCAAATGATCATACTTACGAACGATCCCACTACCACCGTCCGAATGACACCGCAACGTATGAGCTGGATCTTGCATCACGAAATCGGGCATGCTCTGGGACTTAGCGGTCATAGCCCAGATCCGGACGATGCAATGTACTACAACGTGCCACCTACGGCTATGGTGCGATACGCAACGCTAACAAACAGAGATCTCAATACGCTGGCTAAATATTATGGGTTATCTAACTAAATAGAACGCAGTCAGAAATTAGCTTTTTGCACGCGTCAGATTTTTCGCGCCCAAAACGCCCTGCCGCCCTGTCTTTTCCGATCTTGCCAAGGTGTC
>CAJCIF010000432.1 GCA_903970355.1 Actinomycetota bacterium | reverse complement strand
CCGCAACTGGATGAAGGCGCGTGAACCAGTTCTGGATCAACCAGCCTGGCAAGGACGAGACGAATTGCATCCCGTTTTAAATCCGAACGGCTCAGATTCGGAAAGTCTCGATGAAGCAATGGAAATGATCGTACGGGCCGGCAACAGTCCGGAAGCAGCGCTCATGCAATTGGTACCAGAAGCTATTGGTACTGTTAAAGACGGAGAAGATCGTCAGGCGGTCGTCGATTTCTATGAGTATTACAGTGCCCTGATTGAACCCTGGGATGGACCTGCGCTTCTTGTCTACAGCGATGGTATTACACTTGGTGCAGCTACAGATCGAAACGGTTTGAGACCGGCTCGTTATAGTTTGCTTTCAGATGGTTCCGTCATCCTCACATCTGAGACCGGTGTTCTCGACATACCGGTTGAGACAGTTCTTGAGAAAGGCAAATTAGGTCCAGGCGAAATTATTTGTGTGGAACTCAAATCCGGAAAGGTTTTGCGGGATGCGGAACTCAAAAATCAAATAGCAGAATTAAGACCGTATGGAGAATGGCTCCGTAAGGAAATGCGCCAACTTGAAGTGCAGCCATTCAGGCACAGACAAGAGCTTAGTGCTTCTGAGTTATTGGTCTTGCAAGCAGCAGTAGGCTACGGCAAAGAAGATGTCGATGCCATCATTGCTCAAATGGCAGAAACAGGAGCAGAACCAATCTTCTCCATGGGAGATGACACAGCACTTGCTGTTCTCTCAACTAAGCCACGCGTTCTGTTTGATTACTTCAAACAGCGCTTCGCCCAGGTAACCAATCCGGCAATCGACCACATGCGAGAAAAACTGGTTATGTCTTTAACCGTTCATCTCGGCAAGAAGTCTAACCTGCTTGATCCCGGTCCGGAATGTGCGCGTGTTTTGAAGCTGGCAACACCTGTACTGAATGAAGAAGAACTCAAGCACATCTACGAATGTGGTGAACTCTTCGAAGCAGAAACCATTCCGTTGTTATACGACACAAGCGCTCAACATCTTGAAGCAGCTTTGGAATCTGTATGCCATCAAGCAACCGAGGCGATCAAGAACGGCAAAACAATTTTGGTGCTTAGCGATCGTGGTATCAGCGAGAATCTGGCCTCTATCCCTGTTTTGTTAGCAGTTGGTGCGGTGCACCATCATCTTATGGATGCCGGCTTGCGTGTCTCTTGCTCGCTGGTTGTTGAAACAGCACAAGCTTGGACAGTACACCATGTTGCTTGTCTGCTTGGTTACGGTGCCCAGGCAGTATCGCCATATTTGGCCTTTGAAGGTGTACGACACTGGTTTGAACGAAACAGTCAAACGGAACTAACCCTCTACAAAGCACAGGCGAACTATAAAAAATCGCTTGAAGATGGCTTGCTCAAGGTTATGTCAAAAATGGGCATTTCCGCCATGTCCAGCTATATCGGCGCACAGATTTTCGAGTGCATAGGGCTCGGTCCACTTGTCACTGAGAAATGCTTTGAAGGAACCGTATCGCGCATCGGCGGGTTGGAAATCGAAGAAGTGGAAACAGACTGGTTGCGTTTCCATAATGCCGCATTTCCTGAAACAGCCAAACTGACCAATTACGGATTCATGAATCATCGCGTCGACGGCGAATTTCATGGCAACAACCCGCAAGTTGTGCGGGCCTTACATGCTGCACTCAAACTCAATCGCAGTGGACACAGCGACAAAGAAAAACATGAGCTTTATGAAGACTATTCAAAGCTGGTAAGGAAACGTCCTCCTGCAGCATTGAGAGATCTGCTCGAATTCAAATCCGATCGTCCTGCTATTCCTGTTTCGGAAGTTGAACCGGCATCTGAAATTGTGAAACGGTTCTGTACAGGCGGCATGTCTCTGGGCGCTCTTTCAAAAGAAGCCCATGAAATATTGGCAATCGCCATGAACAGGCTGGGAGGCAAATCCAACTCAGGCGAAGGTGGCGAAGATCCAAATCGCTATTATCCAATTCACAATGTCGGCGAAGATGGCACAAGTCCGGACTTTCCTGGTTTGATCAATCTGCGCAACGGAGACTGTGCCGCATCAGCAGTGCGCCAGGTTGCTTCGGCGCGTTTCGGTGTTACCCCTGAATATCTCATGACCTCCAAACAGCTTGAGATCAAAATCGCTCAAGGTGCAAAACCAGGCGAAGGTGGCCAGCTACCTGGACATAAAGTCTCCGAATACATCGCCAAATTGAGAAGGGCAAAACCAGGTGTTACCCTCATTTCGCCACCGCCGCATCACGACATCTATTCAATTGAAGATCTGGCACAGCTCATTTTTGATTTGCACCAGATTAATCCGGAAGCCAAAGTTTCGGTGAAGCTTGTTTCTGAAATCGGCATAGGAACTGTAGCTGCCGGTGTGGCAAAAGCAAATGCTGATGTCATCCAGATATCAGGTCATGATGGTGGCACCGGAGCTGCACCTTTGAGTTCGATCAAGAGCGCCGGCTTGCCGTGGGAACTCGGCTTGGCTGAAGTGCAACAAGGCTTGATCGCCAATCGTTTAAGAGATCGCGTTTTGCTAAGAGCAGACGGTGGATTGAGAACTGGTTGGGATGTCGTTAAGGCAGCGCTCCTTGGAGCAGATGAATATGGATTCGGCTCCATAGCTCTTGTGGCTGAAGGCTGCATCATGGCTCGTATTTGCCATACGAACAATTGCCCTGTTGGTGTCACTTCGCAAAAAGAACATCTGCGCAAGCGCTTCAGCGGCAACCCTGAACCGGTTGTGGAATTCTTTTTGTTCGTTGCAGAAGAAGTGCGCTATGTACTTGCTTACCTAGGCTATCGCAAATTATCGGAAGTGATCGGCAGAACAGACTTGCTGTTTGCCAAAACACATGTGCATTTGCCTAAAGCGCAGCTGAATCTCAACTGCTTACTGGCTGCACCGCATGACTACCAATATTCGCCACCCGATGAAAAACCGCACAAAAATGGCGCGGTTCTGGACGACGAAATGCTTGCCGATCCAAACCTCATTACGGCAATTGAAAATCACGGTCATTATGCTCAAACCTATGCCGTTCGCAATACCGACAGAGCAGTCGGCACCAAGCTCAGTGGAGTTCTAGCTAAGCACTATGGAGACTATGGCTTCAATGGCTCCATTGATCTCACGTTCTTAGGAACAGGTGGGCAAAGCTTCGGTGCATTCAACCACGATAAAGTGCGACTCACCCTCATAGGGGACGCAAACGATTATGTTGCTAAAGGAATGAATGGCGGTGAAGTGATCATCAAGCCGGTTCCTGAAGCAACTTTCGAAGCACACGAAAATGTCATCATCGGCAATACATGCCTTTATGGTGCCACTGGCGGTGCCTTATATGTAGCCGGCAGAGCCGGCGAGCGTTTTGCAGTT
>CAJCIF010000431.1 GCA_903970355.1 Actinomycetota bacterium | reverse complement strand
ACCTTCGCGAATTGCTTCTGCAAGAAGAGGCCGTAACAGCCGCATTTTTTTGAGTTGACGTGGACCGCCCGCCATTTCCGGAAGTGTCATACCTAGCGGATTTTTTTCCAAAAGCTTGACGACTTTGTTCTCGGGCGGTTTTGTGTCCGAAGAGGCTTTGCGGGCTGAAGTTTTGGATTCCGAATCTGACATGTGTGAACAGTTTTGCCTGGAATGTGAGCTTGTGCGAAGTTGCTCTCGCAACCGTCACAACTTGGAAAGCATACCGCGTCCTGAAGAATAGTTACGTTTCGAATGAGCTCGCTGGCAAAAGAAATTAGCAGTTGCTATATTCGTTGCCTGCTGGCAGCACCACCGCATGCCTGTATTTTTAGTGGTGATGTCCCAATAAGAATCAACGGTGCCTTTTGAGCACACGGTTGGTAACTTTGTGTTTCAAGCGCCCGGATTTTCGAGGGTTTGTTAGTGAGTGTTGGTTCCTTTGTTTTCATGCTCCATAGCCATCTACCCTTTTACAGGAAGGCAGGGATGTGGCCCTTCGGAGAGGAAAGCGTTTTTGAATGTATGGCAGAGTCCTACATTCCCATCCTTAACGCTGTGGCGGACCTGTGGGATGAAGGCATAGCGGCCAAACTAACTATTGGTATCACTCCGATCCTGGCTGAGCAATTGGCAGATCCTCATTTGAATGAAGGATTTGATAAGTACATTTCACTTCGTGTGGAAGCAGCCAAAAAGGACGAAAAGCGTTTTTCGACGCGGGGAGAAAGTCCAAATCCGGACTTCTTGCACCTTGCCCGTTTCTATTCAAACTGGTTCACCCAAATCCAAAAGGATTATCACGAGCGCTGGAATCGCGATCTGATTGGTGGCTTTAGAAAGTATCAAGACCTTGGCGCAATTGAGATAACTACCTCGGCTGCAACACACTGTTTCTCACCACTCTTGCAAACGGACAGTTCCATCCTCGCCCAATACAAAATGGGAGTAGAGAGCTACAAGAGGCACTTCGGAAGAGATCCCAAGGGATTCTGGTTGCCGGAATGCGCATATAGACCGGGCAGCAAAGACAGACCGGGCATTGAGAAATGGCTCTATGATGTCGGCATCAAGTATTTTTTCACTGAATCTTTTGTTATCAAGGGCGGACAAACTGCCGAGGTGCGGCGTGTATTCGGACCATACGGTTCAATTGAGTACATTCCTGTCCCACCGAAACCACCCACCGGGCTTGATACTTTCGAAGCTTACTGGCTCAAAGAATACCCCGTTGCTGTTCTAGGTCGTCATGAAGAAGCCGGCTATCAGGTTTGGTCTGCAGACCATGGTTATCCTGGTGATGGCAACTATCGAGAGTTTCACAAAAAGGACGATGTCTCCGGTCTGCACTATTGGAAACTGACTTCCAAGCGCACCGATCTCGGTGATAAGCAACTCTATAATCCGGAATCAGCACTCCATCGCATCAACGAAAATTCCGATCACTATGTGGGATTCATACAGCAGTGTCTCACCGATCATTTGAAGAAGACTGGCTCCCCAGGCATGGTTATGGTGAGCTTCGATACAGAACTGTTTGGTCACTGGTGGTTTGAAGGAGTAACTTGGATTAAACAAGTTATTCGCAAAATGCGGCAATACACAGCAGTCACCATGCGCACTGCAAGTGAATATCTGGAATTGAATCCGCCTAAGCTAGCGATCGAACTGCCGGAATCCTCTTGGGGTTCAGGTGGCCACTGGCAAGTTTGGTTGAACAACCAAACAGAATGGATGTGGCCAGTCATCAACGAAGCCGAGCAGACAATGCAAAGTCTTGCGCAAACATACCGGCCCAACAATGTAGATGCTGTGACGAAGCGAGCACTCAACCAGGCTTCGCGCGAACTATTCCTTTTAGAGTCAAGTGACTGGCCATTCCTTGTCACTACCGGCCAGGCAAAAGACTATGCAGTGACGCGCTTCAATGAACACAAAGATCGATTTAAGAGTCTCGTTGAGATGATCCAATCCGGCACCGTTGAGGAATCGAAAGTCTCACATATCGAATCGATCGACAATTGTTTCCCGGAAGCATCGCCGCATTTGTTCAACCTCGTCTAGTACAGCTCTAGTACAGGCTAGTACCGGATTTCTCGCGGTGCGAATATGGTGCTGCAGATGCTGCCGTCCCCTGGTTTTAACAAAGCTTTTCTTTGCATAAGTTCGGAATCACCATATCTTTTTTGGCACTTTGAAATAATGCAAAGGCTTATTTTGGAGCACAAATGACTACGAATACCCGCACGAAGATCATCGCTACGATCGGACCATCAAGCCAGAACCCTGCCGTACTTGAACAGCTTGTCAAGGCAGGAATGGATGTAGCGCGCATAAATTGCTCACACGCAGACTTTCCATTTATAGAAAAGACCGTCGCCAATATTAGAGAAATCAGCAAACGTTTAGATCAATCTGTCGGCATACTGTTCGACTTATCCGGTCCGAAACTGCGCACGAAAAAAACAGCGACCGGAATGGTAGAACTTCACACCGGCAGAACCTTCACGCTAACAAGCCGCGATATAGAAGGTAGTGATGAGATTGTTGCCACCAGTTACCCTCCGCTTTCTAAGGAAGTGAATACGGGCGACACCATTTTGCTAGATGACGGCTTGATTGAACTAAAAGTGCTCAACACCACCGAAACGGATGTGGTATGCGAAATCGTCAACGGCGGCATTCTGAAAAACCATCAAGGCATTAACGTACCCGGAGTTCGGCTGTCGATTCCAGCCCTTACCGAAAAGGACAAAGCCGATCTAATTTTTGGACTGAAACAAGAAGTGGACTTTGTTGCCCTCTCTTTTGTACGTGATGCCAAAGACATTATTGAATTGCGCGATCTAATTGGCGATCATTGGCCGCCGGTTCTCATCATTGCCAAACTGGAAAAGCCGGAAGCAATCGATCACCTGCATGAGATTCTCGAAGTCACTGACGGCGTCATGATTGCTCGCGGCGATCTCGGTGTGGAATTGCCGCCTGAGAAAGTACCACCCATTCAAAAGCTGATCACCAAGTCATGCAACGCGATCGGTAAGCCGGTCATCACCGCTACCCAAATGCTTGATTCAATGGTGGACCATCCTCGTCCAACACGCGCAGAAGCATCTGATGTCGCCAATGCTATTTACGATGGCACAGATGCAGTAATGCTTTCGGAAGAAACAGCAACCGGTGCTTATCCAGTTGAAGCAGTCCGTATGATGGATCGCATCGCCTACCAGGCCGAAGCCAGTCTGGACTACTCAAAACTGCACAATCACGACATGCCGACTTCAGCTCACGCTATCGCGCACGCCGCCTGCGCCATGGCTGTTGATATGAAAGCCAAAGTTGTAGCTGCTTTCACTAAGACAGGCTCAACAGCCCGACTGATTTCGCAGTTCCGTCCGCCGAATGAAATCATCGCGCTTACACAACAAGAGCACGTTTACAGACAACTCTCACTTCTCTGGGGTACGGTTCCCGTCATGCTTACAGAAGTAAGCGATTCGGAATCGACACTAGCAATGGTGGAAGAAACTCTCCTCAAGCGCAATCTTGTTGCTCCGAAAGACAACGTTGTAATCACCGGTGGACTGCCGATCGCAGCCCGCGGCCCTGCCAACTTCGTCAAACTCTCAACCATTGCCGCCCGTAAATCCTCCGCCTACGAGCGCAAAGGAATTTAGCTAACGTAGGGGCATGGCACTGCCATGCCCACCTCTGCCACTAAAAATGGTGCCATCTCAACTACGGCTCTAACGGCCGTATCAGATAGCCGCATACTGGATCATTCTTGAGAATATACTGCTGGCGCGTTACTTTGGCACCGAGCAGCTGTTCGATTAAGCGTGGTTCAAGAACGCAAATTTGGCGATATTGATTGGCGAGTTCATGCAGTGCGCAGTTGCGCTGGTATATGATGAAATTGCCGTCGGCGAGCTCTTCCCATTCTGTCATGTAGCCATCATCCGAAAAAATCTTGGCGACTTCAGCCACTCTTTCCGCTAAATTTTTGTCGACCATACGAGCTTTGAAGCGCTCTGCCACTCGATTATTGCGCTGGCTGAGAAATTCCATTACACCCTTGTGACCGTGTTCTTGTTTGACGATGTCCAAAAAGTCGGAGGCCAGATTTTGGAAACCGGATGGAAACAAAGACTTCTTCGCTTTGTCGGTCAGCATGTAGTGATAGTTTGGGCGCCCACGTGACTGCTTGACGATTTTCGACTCAACCAATCCTTCTTGTTGAAGCGGTCCCAGGTGTCTGCGCACGGCCATGGCAGTAATACCAAGCACCTGGCAGAGTTCGGCTACAGTCATTTCGCCGTTTTGCTTCAAATGCAAGAGCAGCGCTTCTTGCGTTTTCTCTGGAATATGAGTCAGTTTCGATGTAATCATTGCAAACACCCTGATAAGCAGGTTGATGAACAACCGCTAAAGGGGCTCCACTTTAAAAATACCCCCTTTCTGTTAACAAACTGAACCTTATTTTCAAAAGGATCATTAATCTATAGGGCCTGAAGGTGTATTTTTGATACTATTTTATCTGTAAAAGCCACCAGGTCAATTGTTGGTTGTTTCTAATGAAGATCTCCTGGTTGGCCTGCCCAGGTAGTCTTAGCGGGCTTGTACTCAGATTTTTAGAGCATTGGCCCGGAACAAGGTAAGTTTTGATGAGCAGCAAGGAACCCATATTAGTCGTTGAAGATCTGCACGTTCGGGTCGAGGACAAGGAGATACTGAAAGGTGTCAACCTCACCATAAATGCCGGCGAAATCCACGCCATTATGGGTCGCAACGGTTCCGGCAAATCGACGTTGTCTTATGCGTTAATGGGGCACCCGCGCTACCAAATCACTGCCGGTAAGGTTTTGCTCAAGGGCAAAGATATTCTCGAATTGCCCACCAACGAAAGAGCGAAAATGGGATTGGCCCTAGCTTTTCAATATCCCGTCTCAATTCCTGGTGTCTCTGTATCAAACTTTCTAAGAGCATCTGTGAAAGCGATACGCGGCAAAGAAGTGCCGGTCAAGGAATTTCGCCAAGAGCTCAAAGTGCACATGAAAGAGCTTGGTGTTAAAGACGAATTTCTCTCACGATATGTAAATGAAGGATTCTCAGGCGGTGAAAAGAAGCGCCTGGAAATTTTGCAACTCTCACTTCTGAAGCCTGTTTTGGCTGTACTCGATGAAACCGATTCTGGTTTGGACATCGATGCACTCAAGACGGTTGCAGCGGGTGTGAACGCTCTGGCTACCGCTGACAACGGCATCCTGTTGATCACGCACTACCAACGCTTGTTGGATTATGTCGAGCCGCATTTTGTGCATGTTTTTGAAGACGGCCGTATCGTTAAGTCCGGCGGCAGTGAACTTGCCAAGGAACTTGAAGAACGTGGCTACGAATGGGTAACCCAAGAGCTGGCGCCAGTTGGCGTCACGCCGTAGGAGGCGAATATGTCTGCTGAATTAGCACAAGAACAAGCTTTACAAGGCATTGGTGCCGACTATAAATATGGTTTCCATGACAAGGAAGACTACATCTTCAAATCAGGTCGTGGACTGACAGAAGAGATCGTCACGAAGATTTCGACCATGAAAAATGAGCCCGAATGGATGCTCAAGTTTCGTTTGCGTGCCCTCGATCTCTTTCGCAAGAAGCCGATGCCTACCTGGGCTAACTCGGAACTTCTCAATTCAATCGATTTTCAAAATATCTTCTATTACATCAAGCCCTCTGAAAGACAAGAAAATGACTGGGATGATGTTCCGGAAGGCATCAAGCAAACGTTCGACCGTCTGGGTATTCCAGAAGCGGAACGCAAATTTTTAGCTGGTGTCACAGCTCAATACGAATCGGAAGTTGTTTATCACTCCATTCGCGAAGACTTAGAAAAGCAAGGTGTCATCTTCACAGATATGGACACCGGCTTACGGGAGCATGAAGAAATTGTCCGCAAGTACTTTGCGACGGTCATTCCGGCTGCCGACAACAAGTTTTCTGCCCTAAACTCGGCAGTTTGGTCAGGTGGAAGTTTCATTTGGGTGCCACCAGGCGTGAAAGTGGATATACCGCTGCAAGCCTACTTCCGAATCAATGCTGAAAATATGGGTCAATTTGAACGTACCCTCATCATTGCTGAACCAGGAAGCTTCGTACACTACATCGAAGGTTGCACGGCTCCCGTTTATTCATCGGATTCATTGCACTCAGCGGTTGTTGAACTTATCGCTCAACCAGGTGCTCATATTCGTTATACGACCATTCAAAACTGGTCAAAGAACGTCTATAACCTCGTTACCAAGCGAGCCATGGCTTATGAAAATGCCAAGGTTGAATGGGTTGACGGCAATCTTGGTTCGAAGCTAACCATGAAATATCCAGCCATTTACCTTATGGGTCGAAAAGCTCATGGTGAGGTTCTTTCGGTTGCATTTTCAGGCGAAGAT
>CAJCIF010000430.1 GCA_903970355.1 Actinomycetota bacterium | reverse complement strand
ATCGGCTACAGCAGAAAACGTTGTGCGGTATCTCAATCCTATTCTCAATGGCTGGGCAAACTACTACAAGCACGTCGTTAGCAAACAGACATTTGCTTATGTAGACTCTCAACTCTGGAAAGCTCTCTGGAGCTGGGTTCTACGCAAGCATCCAAGCAAGTGTTTCAACTGGGTAAAAAGGAAATACTTCACTTCCTTCCTTGGAAGAAGGTGGAGATTTTATGCTGTATGTAGAGACGCACACGGTAACCGTGTAGAGCTGGTTGTAACAAATGTCACGGCCATACCTATTCGACGCCATGTAAAAGTCAAAGGTGCAGCAAGCCCTGATGACCCTAGTTTGGTTTTCTATTGGGTTGAACGCTTAACCCGTGCGAAAATGTCGGTAGCTTCGTTGAGCCTGGATGCTTGAGCCGCTTGCGGGGAAACTCGCACGAGCGGTTCTTAGGGGAGGGGACTACGGCGACGCATGTCCCCTTACCCGACTATCAGGCGGGGCTATTATAGAAGAAGCTTTGTGGTGAGGATAAAGTTGAAAGCCTATCAGTGGATTCGAATTATTTGGATTGGGATTGTCTTGATTCTATTGGCATTAATGTACAGCTCAAGTGGCTATTACAGGGTCGGGTACATTTGGTAAACCGACCATGGGAAAACAAAATTTCAATTGGAAAGAAAACATTTTTAGGCCCTTTATAATCGCCAATCCGCTACATTGAACCGTTTGACGTAACACACCAAGCGTGTTACTCTATGCGTATGATTACGGGCTTTCGCAACAAGGACACCGAAGCGTTAGCCAACAACCGCTACGTCAAGAAATTCGATAGCATCCAACTATCTGCTAGAAAGAAACTCGCCGCTCTGAATGTTGCAAGAGGACTCGCCGACTTAGCCGCTATCCCAGGATTCAGACTAGAAGCACTGCACGGCGACCGAGAAGGGCAATTCAGCATACGCATCAATGATCAGTACAGAATTTGTTTTGTTCCAGAAGGGGAAGACTTCAACGATGTCGAAATCACGGACTACCATTAAGCGGAGAAAGGGTGACAAGTTGCCGCCAATTCATCCTGGCGAGATCTTGCTTACAGAATTCTTGGAGCCGTTGAATCTTAGTGCAACGAAACTGGCTCTTCTCATGGGCATCGCCCCTACGCGTGTAACTGCCATCGTCAAAGGGGATCGGTCGATAACAGCTGATACCGCGCTTCGGCTAGCAAAAGTATTTAAGATGTCGCCCGAGTTCTGGCTTAATCTGCAATTGAACTATGATATTGCAATGCTGGACTACACAGGCGAAAAGGACAAAATTTACCGCGAAGCCAGGGAGCTGGAGTCCGCGTGAATTTCCGAGACATTATGATGTTCTCTCATTTGCCGGCACGTTGCAAATGCCTTCTACGCTCCCCGGAATCTCTCCGACACTAGAACTTATATTCGAACGCGCTTGCGCTTAACTATTTGACTCGCCCAATTCGCCGAGAACTCCTTTCCGAAATAGAAGTTCGGCGAGCGCCGATTGTCTTTCGGCGATGCAGCAAAATAGATCTGTCAGCCAAAATACCAGCGTAGCACCCGATTATTGCACACTCAGTTCTTTTACTTGCTCAAAGAGCTTGTGGTTATCACTGTAATCGACATGCACTCCAATAAGTACCGGTCCAGGGGTGTCAAAAGCTTTTTTCAGAACGCCGCCAATTTGGTCCGGTGTTTGAATCATAAAGCCTTTAGCACCAAATGCTTCCGCAAATTTTACCGGATCAACCGGCCCAAACTTTGTACCGGAAGGCCGTCCGTATTTTTGTTCTTCCTGGATTGCCACCATATCGTAAGTTCCGTTAATCCATATCATGTGGACGAGATGAGATTGCAGTCTTACAGCTGTTTCCAATTCCATGCTGGAAAAGAGGAAACCTCCATCTCCCGAGATCGATAAAACTTTCTCAGCAGGCCGTACAAGAGTTGCTGCAATAGCCCAGGGCAGTGCAACACCAAGAGTTTGCTGTCCATTAGAAATGAGCACCTGACGCACACGAAAACTATAAAGATGTCTAGCCAACCAGATGTGAAAAGAACCCATATCAACACACAGTGTCATATCCTCAGACAAAATCTTTTGCAACTCTGCTACTAGGCGAAGCGGATGAACCGGCACACCATTCATCTTCTCTGCTGCTACAGCCATTTTCTTTCGGTCAAGAGCAATATCGTCCAATAATTTTTCGATTACTGAATCTGGATGCGGTGATGAGGTGAGCGGAGTAAGCTCACGCAACGTAGCTGCGATGTCACCAATCAATTCGACTGCCGGACTATAGTAATTATCGATATCCGGGCGAACCGCATCGATGTGCACAATCGGTCGTTTGTTTCCTTTGTTCCAGAGCGACGGATCGTATTCAACGGCATCATATCCAATTGTAATCACCAAATCGGCCACTTCTAGAATTTTGTCGGCAGGCTGATTTGCAAGCAAACCAACGCGTCCGCCGAAGTTTCGAAATAGCGCTGATGGAATTGCACCGGCAGCCTGGAATGTTCCAACAACGGGAAGATTCGCATGCTGAATGAAATCGCGAACCGCATCGATATTATCGGGTCTGCTGGCGAGCAAGCCTAACAATACGGCAGGCCTTTTCGATCGGTTAAGCAAATGGGCCGCTGCTTCAATACCGGCGCGATCGGCTGGTCCACTGGCAAGACTAACAGAACTAGGAAGGACATCGCATTCGGCTGGCGCAGACATGATGTCTTTAGGCAGGCTCACAAAAGCCGCCCCAGTCCTTCCCGTTTCGGCTGCACGAAAGGCATTCGTAATTACTTCGGAAGTGTTTTCCGGCGAATCTATTTCAGCACTAAACTTCGTAACCGGTTTGCACATACTTACGGAATCCATAGTTTGGTGAACAAGCTTGAGACGTTCAGAAACTGCAACTGCTCCTCCGAGTGCCAGCACTGGATCGCCTTCGGTATTCGCAGTAGCAAGCCCGGTCACGAGGTTTGACACGCCCGGTCCAGAGGTAACAATGGCGACACCAGCGTTACCAGTCATGCGGCCGATGCCACCGGCAATGAAGGCAGCGTTTTGTTCATGCCTGCAGACAACTGTTTGGATGGAAGAATCGACAAGGGTATTAAAAACCTTATCAATCTTTGCACCCGGTACACCGAACACCCACTTCACATTGCGCTCTTCCAGTGTTTTTACAACAATGTCTGCACCCGTCAGCGGCTTATTTTCTTTCACCATCTGCATTTTCCTTATCGTGGATCTGTTCTGCATAAGCAAGATCTTTCGAAATATCCTTAGTGAGATCTGCCTGGAGAAATTCTTGAGATTCAGGAAGAGACAAGTGGAAGTCATTCATTCTTTCCATGCGCACGCGCAAATGCTTGCCGCTGCATTCGAGAAGATGACCACCTTTAGTTCTATCTTCAGAAAGAAAATGGAAGTGATATCCTGCCACATTGAACGCACTCGAAAATTGCGGAGCCCAGATTCCGACAAGTGTGCCATTGATGTTTTTGAATTCGAACTCGGGCTGAACAGAGGCTGCCTGAGCAAGAGGAACACCCTCGGCTGTAGCCTTCATAGCTCGGGTATGAACGTGATCGAATTTACCATCAATTCGAAAAGCATAGAAAATGTTGTCGGAATCACGTAAACGATCGCAGACTTTCCGAACATCTCCAAGGCTATTTATTTCTTCGGAGATTTCATCTAAGTCCGGTTCAAAGAAGAGAACAATCGCAAAAGGAGTACCCACCTCTTCTGTAATCTTTGATACTTTGCCATCACTGCGAGCCTGGTAAATTACCCCATCCAGAACTACCATTTCGCCATCGAGATTTTCAAAAGTGCCGATGCCGAAATCTCCGTAGTTGAGCAAGTACTTACTGGAAACGGCCCGTTCGTAGATTCCCTGTACAAGCGCACCTGTGGTGGAAACTTGAAACAGTGTATGGTGAGGTACTTCAAAACTCTGCGCAAGAGCCATAGAAACGAGATGAGATATTGACTCACCTCTTAATTTCGATTGCTCTTCCAGAATTTTCTGCAAGGACTGCGAAATATGGCACGTGATTTTTGGCATGCCGATATCATCTCATGTCTGCCAGGCTATCGATAACCTGCTGACATCCTTAGAAGTTACTGCAATTATTCAGCGTCTTCTTTGCTTGCGGAAAAGTGGACTTCTTTATCACTAATGTCTGGCAGGCATGCAGTACCAGATATGGTATTGCCAATCAGCTTGCCCTCCATAATTGCAACCAAAGATCCAGAGTGCTTTCTGAACAACAGCCGTAAAATCTTAGCACTCGTGAAATCCACATAAAACGTGACTGTGCTGTTGTCTTCGTGCAAAAGCCCGGTTAGCGGGAATTTTCCAAGTACACCCTTGTAAGTGCCATCCAGTTTGCTGCCTTCCTGTGCATCAATGGAAACAGTTGGATGTCTTCTGAACTCAAAAATGTGACCTTTCCATTTACCCAAAAGGCTCGGTCCTGAAGTTTCGTCAATCTGCACGTGCCCTTGAATTGGGCAGTTCGGTAGAGGAGTTTCTTCTTGCGATTCCACCCTATTACACATAAAAACGAAAGATGACAAAACAAGCATCAACGAAATTACAATTTGATTGCGAAGAGCATTCCATCTTCCGGTTACCCAACAGTACATAGGAAAACTGTGGAATTGGATGACAAATGGATTGTTGCTTGAAAAATTACTACGCAGACCGAATTCCGGTTGTTCCGTTTCGGCTTGGTATGTACCGAAAACCCGATCCCATATCATTAGAACTCCACCGAAGTTTTTGTCTAAATATATTGCATTCCTTCCATGATGAACGCGATGGGCCGATGGTGTGTTGAATATCCCCTCCAGGGCACCTAGCTTGGCAATTAACTTCGTGTGCAGAAAAAATTGATACATCAGATTTAGCGAGAAAAACAAAACCAATTGTTCTGGCTTAAAACCGAATAAAACCATCGGTCCAAAGAAGATTGGCGCAACGAGTCTTCCCAACCATGGAAGCCGAAAGCTCGTCGTGAAATTGAAATGTTTGCTTGAGTGATGTGTTTCATGAAGAATCCACAATGGTTTCAAGCTATGACTAAAACGGTGCTCCCAGTAATAAAAGAAATCCGTAAGCACGAAAGCAACGACAGTCGTCCACTCTGAATCAGGTATTTTGAAAAGAGCTAATGATTGCAAAAACTTCAGCGATCCATAAACGTAAGCAATAAAGGCGGGCTGGCTCAATCTACCAATCACTAAAGTAGCCAAATTGCAAAAAGTGTCTTTCTGGCTATAAAGGTTATTCTTGCGCTTGCTCGAAATTGCCCACTCAAGCAAAACAAAAACGGTTGCTACAGCCAAAAATGCTAAACCTAGCTCTTTTACGTTTTCAAACATGATGCCCTATTCAAGGATTTGTAACCCTGCCCAAATAGAGGTACACGCCGGAAGCCAAAAAGTTTCGGTGGAATGCTAATTGCTTACTTTAACTTCAGCGCTTCCGCCTTTAGCGCGGCCGGCTGCATGATCTTTCCTGATACTTCCGCATTGAATGTCATGCCGCCAAGAACCTTGCCTGAGGCATCAGCTTTTAGGCCATCCGTGGGCAGAACTTGACCATTGAGGGAGCGCTGACCATCAGATGGCAGGCCCTTTGTTTGTCCGCTCAGTCCAATTTGATTCACAACAGCAGATGTGCGGTTCGACCGCAAAAGAGCGGCAACTCGCTCAACCACTTGCGGAGGAGGATCCGAGTTTTCCCAGCCGATCGTAAAGTTGAAACCATTGATTTTAGACCCGTTTGGAAAATCTAGGATTCTATTGCCATCCAACGTTTTTACAGCCTCCAGCATGAGAGTACAAAACTCTGGTGGCAGATTCGCTTCGACAATACGTGCTCTCAATTTCCTGTTTTTATCGCAGCTGAAGATCATTTTCGATCGACCATAAATGGAATTGACTCCCACGCTTCGCAAATGCCGTGACAGACAGTTCGAGTAGGCGATGCGGAAATCTTCATCCCAGTGACGCCATGCAACGCCTAAGTCGCCGGCGTAATATTCCGGTGCTTCTTTAAAAGTCTCGACACCACCTGGAGTTTCTCTGGTGTTATAGCCGCGTGATGCCGATGCCAAATTTACAAATTCTTGCAGTGAAGCG
>CAJCIF010000429.1 GCA_903970355.1 Actinomycetota bacterium | reverse complement strand
CAATTAGCCATTTCGCTTCCGACCGACACAAAATTGCCTGTTTACAAACAGGTCTCAGACGCTCTGCGGGAAGCTATTCTTTGCGGGCGCCTCAAACCAGGTGACAAGTTGCCTTCTACACGTGAATTAGCAGATTCGCTTAATGTATCGCGATTTACTGTGATCCGAAGCTATGAAGAACTAGTCAGCCAGGGATATATACAAACAAGTTCGGGAAGCGGGACGTTCGTCAATCCCAACTTAGCGCTGGAGCTTTTGGTGGAACAAAAATACCGCTCCCAGAAAAAACAAACCGAGGAGCCGGGCACAGTGCGCTTGTCCGATTTTGGCACTCGTGTACTCAATTCTCCCGACATCGAATCGGCATATGTGGAACTATTTGCCGAGCTTAATTTCGGTGCTCCTACTTTCGATCAATTGCCGATCAATGCCTGGCGCAAAGCACTCTACAAGAGTTCGCGTTTTGAAGATGGTGAAGAGCTCATATACGAGAACGATCCATTTGGTTATCCGCCTTTGCGTGAAGCGATCGCCTCTTACTTGGCACGATCGCGATCTGTTGCCTGCAGTCCCGATCAAGTTGTGATCTACTCCGGAACGGAAGCAGGGCTGGATCTTATTGGCAGGCTGCTTCTCAATCGGGGTGATTTGGTTGCTCTTGAAAATCCTGGTTTTCCTGGATCTCGGCGCAGTTTCCTGATGCAAGGCAGCGCTTTGCTGCCCCTTCCTGTAGATAACGAGGGACTTATTGTTGACGACCTCGAATACTTTAATGAAGGCATCCGCTTGGTGTATGTCACACCATCACATCAGGCACCTACTGGTGCCGTTATGTCCACAGCTCGTCGGCTACAACTTTTGAAATGGGCGCAACGTACTGGTGCCTTTATTCTTGAAGATGATCACGACAACGAGTTTCGTTATGCCGGTAAACCTGTGCAAGCTATTCAAGGCTTGGATCAAGGCGACAATGTCATTTACTTATGTTCTTTTTGGAAGATTCTTTATCCGGTTTTGCGCCTCAGTTATATGGTGCTGCCTAAACGGTTGGTGCCGGTTGTATCAAGAGCGAAGTCATTGATTGAAAGGGACTTCCCCCTTCTCGAACAACGCGCCCTCACTGAATTTATCAATGAAGGCCATCTAGAACGGCATATAAAACGCACTCGCGATGTATATGCAACGCGCCGTGTGGCTCTAATTCACGCACTAACAAAATGTTTTGGTAAGCGCGTAATTATTAGCGAAAGCGTAGGCGGCACAGATCTTTTGGTAAGATTCGATCTACCCCTTGACGAAGAGTTGCTCCTTAAACTGGCTAACCAAGCCAAAGTATCGCTTGTCAGTACAAACCATAATTATCTGGAAGAGCCACCGACAAACGAATTCATTATGGGATTTGCGCATCTAGATGCAGAACATATACAGAACACAGTAGGTGAGTTCGCTGCGCTAACCGAGGCGGCCAGACCGCAAACTGTCACCAAGCAGTAAGCAGTGACTACCTCAACCAACAATGGTAGTCTTATTTTGAAATGCAAAAACGAACACCTCGAAACCTTGTTGGCACAATAATCTGGCTTAGCCCGATATTGCTCCTGTTCTCGCTTTGGCTTGGTGGCTGCGGACAAAAACCGCAGGCAAAACCGCCCGACCAACAACCTTCGAAAGACTCAGAGCTTTTCCCCAAATGGGGATACATGAACGATCAGGGGAAAATCGTTATACCGCCACAATTTGAAGTGGCCAGATCCTTTTCCGAAGATCTCGCTGGAGTTCGAAAGGATGGACTGTACGGCTTTATCGATAAAACCGGAAAATTTGTAATTCCTCCTCGTTTTGCTGATGTTGGACCGTTCTCAGAAGGGCTTGCCGCTGCAATTTGGAATCAGAAGTGGGGCTTTATTGATAAGACCGGTAATCTTGTGATCAATCCAAATTTTGCAGCCGTAAAACCTTTCTCAGAAGACAAAGCCGCGTTTATGACAGACAAACACCTCTGGGGTTTTATAGACAAGCACGGTCAAACAGTTGTTGAACCAATTTATCTGGATGCTAATGAATTCTCGGAAGATCTAGCCGCTGTAAAAGGACAGGCGGACAATTTGTGGGGCTATGTTGACATGAAGGGGACCCTGGCCATAAGAGATGCCTACTCAAAAGCGGGTCCTTTTCATAACTACACCGCTGCAGCCGTCCAGGCAGGAAATCCTGGAGCACACACAGTTGATGTGCCTGGAGTGGTTGATAAAACCGGTGTCTTTCTACCCGTGGACGAATTCAAGTCGGCACTCAACTTTTCAGAGGGCCTGGCACTTTATCAAAACAGGCACGGGCACTGGGGATACATGAACAAAGACGGCAAGAAAGTTATAAGAGCCAAGTATGAATCTGCCGAGCCTTTCAGTGAACATATGGCTGTTGTAAGTACTGGGTTGAAAAAAGGATATATCAACTTAGAAGGAACACTCATCTTCAAAGCGCAATATGATGATGCTCTCTCATTTTCCGAAGGAATGGCCGCAATAAAAGTCAACCCAGGTACAGTGCTGGAAGACAATCCACCACCGCCGGCCCTCACTGGAACCGGAACTGGAACTGGCACCACTACTGGTACTGGTACAACGACTGGAACCGGTACAGCGGCTGGAACTGGTACAGCAACAGGAACTGGTACAACGAAGGGAACTGGTACAGCAACAGGAACTGGTACAGCAACAGGAACTGGTACAGCAACAGGAACTGGCACATCGACTGGGACTGGTACGACAACAAGTACAAATACTGGTGCTTCAACTATAACAACGACGACCACAACCATTACCACTACGACTTCACCAGGTAAAGGTGGCGTTTCTTCTACAAGCAGTTCAACAAGCACAACAACCAGTACAGGAAGCCATCCCACCACTTCGACTGCAACCACCACTGGTACCACTAGCACTACAACAGCAACAACGACGCCGGCAGCAAAAACCGCACCTGCAAATCCTGCAGGCGGTTTGGTACCAAACACTGTAAAACCAGCAGTGCCCACGCCGGCGCCCGCAACAACTCCGGCAGCGCCGACACCTGCTCCAGCTCCGAAAAAATGACGCATTTAGCCAAGCTTGCGCAAGGATGTCATCTAGAGTTCGTTGCCAAGCATTTTATTTTGGCGTGAAACGCTCTAGCGGTGCGGATTGCGATCCATCGAAAGTGTGCAAGCATCTCGCACTGGAATTGTTTTGGCAAAGATGAAATGACAGAGCAGATCTTGCTTTTGATCGGAGCCAATCCTTACCTTATAACATCTCGTCCCAATACCAAAAAGAACCAAAACTCGATTCATTCATCTGTTCTTCCTTTTCGAAATCCATTTTCGTTTAGCCTGGCGGCTCTAGTTTGATCCGCTGGTGTAACGGTTTAAAAACTCGGATTTGGGGCTGCCGACAGCGTTCCCATGCGTTTTTTGCAGGTTGTGACAGCGAGATTATCGATGTTCAAGCTTTAGACCATTGCGCGACCGTGCTGGCGCCTTTATGGTCTTTGTAGTGGCCAGCACGAATTTTGCTGTCCGGAGGAGATATGGCCAAGTTTCTTATTTTCACCAATAACGCCACTTTCCATCAGGACGCGGGAACTCCGAAAGAGGCTATTGAACGTTTCATCGCTCGGATAAAACAACGTGCCTCTGAAAACCGCACTAAGATTCCAATTGATCGAGAGATCAGTTTCACTCTAACCGAAGCCTTAGAAAATGAGGCTTTAATGTTAATCGTCGTTGCTGCGGATACAGAACACCCGCGCAAACTTCTTGGCGGTTACTGCCGTAATCGCTTTGTTGATGTCGTTGACCAGGAGCTTGCAAAAGCTGTTCGGCGCAAATTAACGGATGAAGAATTCCGCTCAGTTTGTGTCTAGCTTTCGAGCATCTGATCAATTGAACAAATCGTTGTTGTCGTTTCTGGATGTGAATTTATCCATCCTCTGACGCCTGACCATAGCACCATTGATAGTATCAGTGGTGCTTCTAAATTGAGCAATGCCCCAAAAGCAAAGCTCAAATGGAGGCTAGTATGAACATTCTAATCATCTACGAACTGCCCAATCATCAGCTTGTCTGCTGCGCCGCTGAGGACCAACTGTTAGTTCCTCAACCGGGTAAGGGACAGTTGGTAAACGGCAAGTTGCTCTGGGTAACGGAAGTAGCTGAGACTCTTCCGGCGGCGCACACAAGCGCAATCGAAAATGGCAGCAAGCTTCTGTTGGATGTTGCAAGAGCGATATCCAAAAATGAGGTTGAGGCAAGCGTCCGTTTGGCCGGGATGCAATGCCTCGGTACAGCAGAAGTTGATGGCTACCATCGTCTGCCCTCTGGTGTCTTCTCCAGAGATCAGTTGCTGGCAAGCCCACTGCAAGTCGAGCGGATTCTGTTTGCCCGGCTTTCGGAACGGCGTCCCTCTTCTCTGAACCTCATCGCAGAGTTGAGAGACCTTCTCATAAAGGTCCTGGATGCGCTGGGTTCATTCACAATTGCCAGTCACACTGATAAAGAAAAGTGAGGACTGAGAAGGGTCTTTAACAATGGTGGCGTTTGGCACGCGCCACCATGCCCTTCTCTTTTTGCAAATCATACTAGGTTTTATAGTTTCTCTTCAGGCGAGTATTTCCGGTGCGTGCCAGTGTTGCTACAACATTTTTGAGACAGTCTGATGCACGCCAATCGTGACTATGAGCCTTCTTGTGACAAGTTCTTTCAAGATTGTTGATCAAACCTGGAAAGAATTGCCACTCTGAGTAAATTCCTCTTTTCAAATTATCCGGTAACTATCACAGTCTTCAAGGCATCATCTTTTCGAAGCAACTGCATTTTTTCGACATCTTTCTGTAGATGCCAATCATAAACCGCGTGTGCTCCAGGATCCAACGTGTTTTCGAAAACACAGTCTTGGCTAAGGCACTGTTCTCCGGAGAACAATCGGCACACGGATTCGCGTCCCGTCACCTTACCTTGCAATGGGCCAGAACGTAGCTTAACGGTAGAGCCTTCGCAGAATAGCGTTGGTAGCGCTTCGGCTGCGATGAGATATGGGTTCGAATCCCATCGTTCTGACCATGCAATTTGTTCTTCAATTTTCGGGGTGTAGCTCAATTGGTAGAGCCGCGGTGCGCAGCGTATGTATCAAAAATCATACGTATACTTGCTCACGCAGATGAGGGTTCAACTCCTTCCATCCCGACCATTTTTCACTGATTTTCCCCGAACAGCCCCACCACCTGCCGGGTTCGTGCTAATCCGCTCCTCCCTTTCTAGCACTCCGGCACGTTTCCTTCCACCAAAGACACGCCAGCAGCCTTCGGTCTCCTGGCGTGTCTCCCCTCTTTTTTTTTTGGATCTTTATACG
>CAJCIF010000428.1 GCA_903970355.1 Actinomycetota bacterium | reverse complement strand
GATGCCATCGGCGTGACCGAGCACCGGAATGCGCGTATTGCTTTGAATGCGGCGCACTAGTTGTTTTGATCCTCTCGGAATAATGAGATCAACAAAACCGTCTGCTTCCAGAAGTTCATCTACTGCTTCGCGCGATTCAAGAAGAGCAATTGCATCTGCCGGCATACCACTTTCAATCAAAGCTTCTTTGATGAGTTCAAAGAGAAAGCGATTTGTAGTTTGCGCTTCCGATCCGCCTTTCAAAATGACAGCATTAGCCGTCTTCACGCAAAGACTGGCAATTTGAGGAAGAGCATCGGGGCGAGCTTCAAATATCACACCAATTACGCCGATGGGACAGTTGATGCGATAGAGGGTAAGACCATCGTCAAGTTCCATGCCCCAATTCGTTGTACCGATTGGGTCCGGCAAAGACGCTAAATGTTTGATGCCTTCAATAAGAGAAGCAAGCTTGGCGGCATCCAACTTGAGTCGGCTAACAATCGACTTAGAGATCTGGCCATTCGCCATTAGTTGTTCGGCGGTTTTGAGATCCTGGTCGTTGGCTTCTCGAATTTTCTCAGATGAATCCTGGAGCTTTTGAGCAATAGTGAGAAGGGCTGCACTTCGCTGTTCAGCATTGAGGAGTGCCAACTGTGATGCGGCTACTTTCGCTTTTGCAGCAAGTTCCAGTACAGGAACAGCTGGTTTTGTTTGTCGAGGTTCTGTTCTCATTTAGCCCCGCCCGAGCAGTGGAGTAGAAAAAAGGGTCCCCGTTATTTCGATTATTTTAGTCTTTAATACCCATAGAAGTCGTTAGTTATTACGGCATCTAACGGCTTTCGTAGCAACTAATCTAAAAACACGATGTTATTGCGTGTTACAAGTGCATCGTAATTGCGATGTTCGATAACCTCGTCTATGGCATCTGAATGCATGCCTGTAATTTTCTTGGCTTCAACGCTTGAGTAATTGACTATACCTCTGGCAAACTCATGTCCGCTTGCATCGAGGATGCTCACCACGTCGCCGCGCTCAAAAAGGTCTCGTACCTCAATGACGCCGGCGGGCAGGAGACTAGCCTTTTTCTTAACCAAGGCATCCTGTGCGCCCGCATTTACGACCAGGGCGGCCTTAACTGTTGTTGCAAAAGCAATCCACCGTTGCTTGCCTTTTAAGCCGGACTTGGGCAGGAACAATGTGCCGACCGTTTCGCCATGAAAGAGGCGATCTACGATGCCTGTCACCTTGCCGCCGGCAATGATAGTTGCACATCCCGACTGAGTTGCCACTTTAGCCGCAGCGAGTTTTGTTTTCATGCCACCCCGGCCAACCTTCGAGCTTGGCGCGGAATCGGCAGATCCATTTGAACCGAGATCGAGATCTTCGATAATCTCATCCAGATTAGTCACCTCTGGAATGAGCTTAGCATCGGCATCTACGCGCGGATCGGCAGTATACAAACCTTCTACGTCCGTGAGGATAACGAGCAGCTCCGCTTCAACTTTGCTTGCCACAAGTGCGGATAACTTATCGTTATCGCCAAAGTTCACCTTTTTATGGGTCACTGCACCCTTATCTTTATCCAGTTCCAATTCCACAGTGGATACTGTGTCGTTTTCATTGATGATCGGCAAAGCGCCTAACTCGAGAAGCTGTGTAATGGTGCTACGCAGATTGAGGTAACGGCGTCTGTTTGAGAAGTCTTCTTCCGTCAAAAGTACTTGGGCTGTTGTAATGCCGAATTGTTCGAAGGCATCGGAATAGATGGCCATCAGGCGTCCCTGTCCAATTGCAGCGCACGCCTGCTTAATGGGCAGCAATTTGGGTCTCTGCGTCAAGTTAAGGCGCTGAGCACCCAGACCGATGGCACCGCTGGAAACCAGCAAAACTTCCTTGCCAGCCCGCTTCAAGTCTGCAATTGACTCTACAAAGGAATAGAGGCGGCCGAGAGCTAAACCGCCCTCGTCCCGCATAAGGACGGCGGTTCCAAGCTTTATTACTATGCGATGCGCGTTATCTACCAGCGCTTTTCGGTCCACCCAGATTTCTCCTTAGCCCCACCAACCTATACAACTTTATATGCCTTCCTATCAATCCACCCCTCGAATCTAATGAATAATCTAAGTAAGGCTTCATCTAAGCAACTAGTCTAGAGAAGCTATTTTTTGCAATTTTTATGGAGACCGTCGATTTGTCTAAAAGCGAAGCAATTGTAACCCAGACCGAAGTACGCAAAAACTCGCCAGAGCGGACCGTCCGTAAGTCTGAGAACATGAAAGCAATGGAGCGCGAAGCCGCGCGTATCCGTTGGCTTCTCGCTATTAATCCGAACACACCGCCCCCTGTTCTGGATCAATTAGCAAACGATGAAGCGACGGTTCTCCTGGAACGGATTGCCGAAAATCCAAAGACTCATCACTACACTCTCGCTCGATTAGCAAATCATGCCGATCAGCAAGTGCGGGCCGCTGTAGCTGAAAACGCTAACTCATCCATTAAAACGATCTGGCGATTGGCGCGGGATACCAGTGTCGATGTCAGGCTTCGCGTTGCAGAAAGCTATTATGTTCCGGTTACAGTCTTACGCGTGTTAGCAACGGATGAAAATCCATATGTTCAACAGCGCGCTCAAAAGACGATCACTCGCATCGTTGAAGAAGTGAACACGCTGCGCCGAGCGTAGTCAAAGTAATGGACCTAAATTATCTGTGCCGTAATCGCAATATGCGGTTTAGCTCTGCTTGCACATCGCCCTGGGTAAGGAAGGAAATTTCCTTGGCCAGTGCCTTCGCTTCTTCGCGGCCTTTCGGCTTGTGATATTCGTTGTGCTTCATAATATGCATTTCCCACGGTACTGGCAAAGTCATCAGGTTGAATGGGAAAGGCAACCAGGGAAAGAATGGCGAAATTGGAAAGGCTTTCACTTTCAGCAATTTAGATAAAGTCTCGACATTCACAAAAACTGGAGCGATCTCATCACAGCCAAGGGTGGCAAGAGGAAAAATTGGCACTCCCGCTTCAATTGCCGGTGTGAAAAGTGTCCAGTCAAAATCATGGACACGATTGCGCATGGAGTACTTCTTGCCTGCTACTGCAGATCCTTCCGGGAAGAGAAGCACTACTTCGCCGTTATTCAACAGTCGTTTGGCATTATCGGCAGACCAAGGCACAAAGCCAATTTCGGTGCAGAAATTGTAGATGCGTTGATCTTCAGCCCAATCCATATCAATAAGTACGTTGATTTTTCTAGGCTTACTGGAGGACATCATGGCGAAAATAGCCATTAGAGCTGTCCAGGGCACAACGCCACTGGTGTTACCGGCAATAATGGCTGGACCTTCAGCAGGCAAGCGCTCGAAACCGGTAGCATTGACACGCCACCAATATTTAAAGAGGAAGTTGAGAAGCGGCTCAATTTTAGCTACGGAAATAACGTTGTAACCGAAGTAATCATCGAGATTTTTCGTGCTCTCAACAAAGGCACTGTATTGTGTGTCAAATGTCGCCATCTTTACTTTCCGTTGGTTCTTCCCAGCCAGTAAATAAGTTTTTCCTTTCATCAAACAGGGTGTTCAAGTCACGCTGAATGGTGTACTGAATTTCTTTGCAAATCTTCTGCACCAATTTGCGATCGGTTGATTTCTCCGGGGGATAACCAAGATCAATCGGTTTATGAATATTGATCATCCAGTGAATCGGCAGCGGAATAAAAGGCCACGGGAAAGGCAGCCACGGGAAGGCGGTTGTGACGGGGAAGTATGGCATGCGCATAAATTGAGCCAATTTTCTCTGGTTGGCAATCATCGGAAATACTTCGTCACCACCGACAGTGGCAACCGGAATTAAAGGAGTTTGCGTGGCAATTGCCAACTTCACAAAGCCAGGATGAAAATCAATGACGCGATAACGATCACGCCAGATTTTTCCTACGCCTCTTACGCCTTCAGGATAAATGCCAATTAGCTCATCTTCTTCCAACAGATTCTTAGCTATGTCGAGTGTGCCGCGTACTTGTCCTGTGGTGAGCATCCACGGTCCAAGAACGGGCAGCTGGAAAAACCAGTCTGTAACAAGGTAACGCACTCTTCGAGGCGAGGAGTGTTCGTTGCCAATTGCTATTGAAATCATGCCTGCATCAATGGGCAACGTGCCGGAGTGATTTCCTACTAGTATTCCTCTTCCTTCGCCAGGAATATTTTCCAATCCGCGCACTTCAACGTTGAAGTAGTCCTCATAAAGGAAGCGGAAAAACGGCTCGTACATCGCATATTGTTTCAAGTCGAAACCATAGCGGTCTACAGGCTTGTCCGCGTATCGCTTATAGAACTTAGGATTGCGCCGCTCCAATGATTTGAGCGGATCCTGTTCTGTTAGCGCTTTAAAATTCGTCCAATTAACCACAGAGATAAAAACACCCCCGGTCCCATGAATACTAACAACAGAAATCTTCGAACAGCGCCAACAAAGGAATCCGGAAGGATTCTCCCTCTAAAGACGAAGTTATCGGTATCGCCTTCAGTACCGGCGTCTCCCGCAGTCGTTTCAAATTCTTCCATATCGAATCTCTATTCAGTCTGAATGAAACTTCAACCGACCTTGTAAATTTGGCGGCTGAATTGCAAGTTCTCCAGAAAATATAACTTAGGAAACCTTAAGCATCAAGCCCTGTAGAGCGAGTCTAACGAAACCTAACTCTATAATCTGTAGGGGCGTTGTTCACGCTTCGCAAGTTACGCAGCCAAATT
>CAJCIF010000427.1 GCA_903970355.1 Actinomycetota bacterium | reverse complement strand
TCCCTTTCGTGTTTTTGTCTATTGCGTTTTTATCTTCTTCAGGCCCTTCTTCCACCTTTTGTATACGCAGTTCTACGCCTGGAATCACTTTGCCTGCGCTTTCAAGATCTGTATTGTTCGGCATTCGCAATGTCAGTAGTGGAGCTGTTTCAGTCAAACCGTAACCAACCGCTGTCTGCCAACCGAGAGCTCTCAGGTTACGGGCTAGTTCCGGATCTAAAGCGGCACCGCCGCAGATGAATAATCGTAACTTCGGAAATTGTTCGTGCACTTTGCTAAACAAGGTCTTGCCAATGTTGAATCTTGTAGATGCAAAAACGAATTCTGATAAGAACCGTCCTCCATCAAAAATTGCGCTACTGAATTTATGCTCGCGGAATTTCTTTTCAATAGCACTGTAAAGGGCACGCAAAAGTCTGGGCACGGACAACAGTAAAGTTGCTTCCCCTTCTTTCAATCCACGCATGATTTCCGGACCGGTTGTTGATTTAGGAAGAATTATTGGAATGCCTAATGACAGCGCGCACAGAAAAACCATAAAAGGATAAACATGGAAGAGCGGCAGCGGAAATAACAGTCGATCTCCCGTATGTACTATCTTAGTTTTATGAATTGCCTCTACCTGGGACATCAAATTTGCATGTGTGAGCGGTACGCCTTTTGGCATGCCTGATGTTCCAGAGGTGTAAAAGATAACGGCCCGATCGTTTTCGTCAATCTCAGTAGCGTGGGTGGCCCTGCTCATCCGTGCTTGCCAATTATTAGGGTCTTTTTCCTCATCGTCATCATCCAGGCTCCAAATCGGCATTTTCTTGCCAAGTTTCAACTTGCGCAATCGATCAGAACCTTTGCTATCTGCAAGCGCCAACTTTGGTTTGCAGTCATTGACTATGTGGGTTAGCACCTCATCGCTGGATTGAGGATCTACAGGTACGCAGATGGCACCGGTGTAAATCACCGATAGAGCTGAAATGAATAAACTCGGAGTATTAACAGAAAGCAAGAGCACCACATCCTGCTTTTCAATTCCTTCCTTCTTCAATCCAGCCGAAAATCTTCTGATTTGATGCAGAAGTTCCTTATATGGAAGGCTCTTCTTCTTGTCTTTGCCAAAAGAAAGAAATGATTGCTGCGGACTGCGGCGTTCGAACTGATCGATCAGATTCGACAAATTGTTATTGCGGGACGCCGTCTTTTTGTCGGTCGTTTGCATCGTAAATTTTGAACCGCCTGTGTCACGGACTCTTCAGCAAAACGACGTCCATCAGCCCTTGAAGTTCCAGTTCAGCCGTTCGATTTGGTTAGGCACTCGGCAACCGTGGCATGGCGATCGCCAGCAGATCCTATTTTGCTCAGTGACATAGCAGCTTCAGCGCGCGTTAAAGCTTGCTTTGGATGGAACACTTTGGTATTACCCCAGATGCGTGCGATGTTATTTGTAGTTCTCACACTGTAATCCTCGTGAACCGGTCCAAGGTAGGCAGTGTCAATTGCATCAGAATCGCTCACATGAATGAATGTGCGTAATCCAGCATCGGAAGCAATTGGACCTCCTTCGTCGACTTGTGCCTTTATAGCAATCATTTCTTCACGAGTAATAGGCTGGTCGGGCAGAAAGTGAGTGGCATCCATGCCCACTATGTAGCCGGCATTTGCTAATCCTTGAATCCACTTGAAACCAGGATAAGAAGCCGGAACATCCGTAAAGGTAGGAGTCGTGCCGGCATTTGCGGGGTGTATAAAATTCTTCGGAGAGTTTGCAAAGTATATGTTGTTGGTTGCGACGAGCCAGCAAACATACTGTGCTCGCGTTATCGGTTTATAAGGGTCGAATTTGCCGCCGGTCGTGTCAAGTACTCCAAGCTTTGCCAAATCCATTATGTCCTGCGTGCCGTCAACTCCATCAATATCCGTCAAGGACACCGAATTAGCATATTGGCTGGGAGATGGTGAAACTAGCGGTGCTCGTGTAGCAAGTTTTTCCACTAATTGCTGATTTTCGTTTTGCAATACTTGCATCTTCTGATCCAGTTGGGCATTGGAACTCTTCCATAACGAATCATGTACTGCATTCGCGCAGCCTGCCAGAGTCATGAGCGAAATGCTGGCCGCAATTGCTTGGAAATAGTTTTTTTCAAACATGATTTTCTCCTCCATGTCAAAGACTTCCACGAGCCCAGCCGGAAGATTAGGAGGAATCAAAATAAAGTCGGATTAATTCAATAGAGGAATGGACGAGACGATTCCTGCAACAATTACATGCAAGCGCAGTCAACCGTCTAAGTATGAATTCCAAAATGAACTATTTTAGAGCGTTTCTTTTGTGTCTTTCAATTGGAACTCTGCAATTGTCCGTTAAAGCCAATGCTGCATCTTCAGCACTGGATAAGATAGACGGTCGCGCTAAAGCAAGAGCAGCGCTTGCGCCTCCTATTGATGAAGCGGCTGCAATTCCACCGAGACGTAAAAGCAATAGCAAGAACCAGGTAGATCCTAGCGATGCCTATCTTCGGGATAAGCCGGTAGTTCCAACTAATAAACCCAGAGTTGTTGTCGCTCTATCTGGTGGTGGCGCTAAGGCATTCGCACAGATTGGTGTTCTTCGAGTGCTTGAACAGAACCACATCAAAATCGACTACATAGTAGGTACAAGTGCAGGGGCTATTATTGGATCTCTTTATGCAGCAGGAATCCCGTTAGACGATATTCAAACCATAGTTATGGACGGAACTTTGCAACGTGCAATGGTGCCCTCTGTCCCAATACGGATAATTGGTACACCCATATCAAAATTGTTGAGAATAGGTAGACCGCGATACCCCGGCCTTACGCGTGGGGATCACTTGCGAAAGTTTCTACACGAAAAATTACCCGAAAACTTTTCTGAATTGAAAATTCCCTTTGCTGCTGTTGCAACAGATTTGAAAAGGGGAAACAGTTGCATCCTTAATAAAGGTGATGTAACGGAGGCTGTGGTGGCTAGCAGCGCAATACCACCACTGGTGCGGCCCGTACAATTAGGAGACAGGCTCTTTGTGGATGGTGGATTGAGATCCAATCTACCCACAAACTGTGCTAAAGCACTGGGAGCGCGTTTTGTGATTGGCGTTGTCGCTGATGCGCCTATCGAATGTGAACCCAAGCGAAAATTTAAAAATCTTGCAGCATTCGCGGGGCGAATTACAGACATTATGGAAGCAGAAATAGACAAGCATCACATCGAACAAGCCGATTTTGTAATTTATCCGGAGGAGATCATCGGAACTCCACCAGATACTAAAGACAAAGAAATTCTTCGCCGTACGATTGCCAGTGGCGAGAAAGCAACATCGGATTCGATGCCGGAATTGCTATTGCTTTTAAATGCAGTTCCTAATCCATAAAGAGATTGGCTGAATTAGTTGCTACAAATATTGTCACTTGGAATATTTGTTATTGCGACTGAATGTTAACAAATACCATTTCTGGCATTAACTAATTGCTGAGTACTTAGCTCTAAGCATGGCATTTTGCTCGTGTTGTCAATTGTTGACTTTGTGAATGCAAGGCCATAAGCTCTGGCGCAATTAATTGAGAATAAATGTCACTAAGTGAAAGCTTCACCGATGGCTCCAAGAACTGATGTGTCTAGTTTTTTGAAACAACTATAAGAGCAGAACACCTAAGACGAAATTTTTGTGGCGCGGAATTTTCCAATGTTGAATGCATTGAAAAGAATCTGATATCGTCGCTTCCCTGATGACTCGAACTTTTACACAGCACCAACGAATAGGTAAACCACGTATTCGTTAGGTGGAATTATGATTGAAGAACTGTAATCAATTGCGGCCAGGAGATATTTGTCGTGGCGAGCTTGACTCATCGTGCCACATTTTATAGAGCGAGTCCACCTTGGAAGAATGGGCCATCTAAAACGTTAGTATGGAGTAAACATCTACTCTTGGCGATTGTCTCTGCATTATTGGTCCAGCAGTTCATGTCTGACGAAAAACATGAGACCAAAACAAAGTCAGAGGTACCGATCCAAACTCTGCAACCGCTTACGAGTGATGAAATCAATTCACTGAAAGCTTCTCCAGATGTATGGCAAACAAAACTTTCACCATGGGCGGAACACTATGAAAAAGGCAGAAGCCTTTTTCGCGACCATTGTGAGTATGCCAAGGCCATAAAAGAACTAAATATCGCAATCAAGTTGAACCCGAAATATTCGGAGGCTTATAGCGAACGCGCCTGGATTTACAACTGCGAAAGTCTATATAGCAAATCGTTAAAAGAGGCTGAAAAGGCACTCCTCATAGATCCAGCTAACATGGACGCGAAAGAAGCTGTTTGGTCAGCGCGAAATCGTCTTGGGCTGAGGTAAGGGCACAACGGTGTTTAACGTAGGGGCATGGCACTGCCATGCCCATTTTCACGCCAAATTTACGTTCATTTGGGGCAAAACTGCTTACCCGGAAGCGATTTGGGGAACTTTACTAGTGTATGGATACAGACAGACACACCGACTTTCTTCTCGAGAAAACATTTCGCAGGTCTTCTCGCATTGCCGCTATTCTTTTATCCGCTGTCGGCATTTTGGTGCTCGTCGGCAATCTGTTTGATGTTGAAGCTCTGCAACTGGGCACCAGCGGGTTTGCAATAACGTTGATTTGCTTTGGCATTTCGTTGTTTTGCCAACTCGACGATCGGTTTGCCAAGATTTCGCGACCCCTTGGTTATTTCATTTGTGTTGTTGGATTGGCTTTGCCTCTACTAAACATAGGCCGATATTTTTTCGGGCTGGAGATGGCGAATGTCCTTGCCGGAATAAACATAGGTGGTGTGGAAGCGGCCGAGCTCGTTGGCATAGCGCCGAGTGACGCAGTGGGTCTTGTTTTAATCGGCACGGCTCTTTTGCTCATGAAGGTCAAAATCCGAAACATTTATCCAACCGAAATATTGGCATTTGGTGCAATGCTCATTTCCATGATGACTTTGCTGGGAGTGCTTCTCAAAATAGACACCTTTTGCGCTTTTATGTCCTGTGCCCGTATTAGCATCGTCGGTGGTTCAACATTTGCGGTTCTGTGCTCCGCTGTATTTTTAGCCAATCCCCAGGCTGGCATCATGTCCCTTATGGCCAGTAAAAATGCAGGCGGTGTCGTGGCACGCTGGCTCGTGCCAGCCTGTCTCGTAATTCCTGTCTTGGCAAGCTGGGCAAAAATACAGCTTGAAAAAGCACAAATTCCACCGGAGGCGAGCATCACTCTGGTTGTAATGGGGATTGTCGCTGTTTTTGTTATCCTCATTCTTCTTTGCGCCTGGTCTATTGAAAAGACAGATCGGGCTAGATTAGAAGCGGTAAACAGATTTCGTCAAAGCGAACTGCGCACACGGCTGGTAATTCAACAAGCAATTGACGCGTTTGTTGCGATCGACGCTGCTGGACTGGTTCGAGACTGGAATGATCGATCGGAGTTTACGTTTGGATGGTCTCGCGACGAGGCAATTGGTCGTTCAGTATTCGAGCTTATTGTGCCAACGCGTTTTGTCGATAACGCCCGGAGTGCAGTAAATGAATTCACTACGGAGAACAACGATGCAATTCCCTCCCAGCCCGTTGAATCAGTGGCTTGTCACCGGGATGGGCACGAATTTCCAGTTGAAATATCGCTATTTCCCATTACAGCAGAGGGACACACTCTTATTTGCGCATTTATAAGAGACATCACAGAACGAAAAGAAATCGAACAGCGCTATCGCGAATTTTATTCGACCGTTTCTCATGAATTGCGCTCGCCACTCACATCTATTCACTTGTCTGCCAAGATGTTGATATCTAAAATGTCTCACCAACTCCCGGATGCAGGTAAGCGGTTGCTTGAAATTGCGGACAACAACATCGATCGTTTGATTCGCCTCATCAATGATTTGCTCGATGTGAAGCGAATAGAAGACGGCCATTTTGATCTCGAATTACAATCTGTGCAGCCGCATACCCTCATTCAAATTGCGGCAGATGGGCTGAGATCCATGGCGGAGAAGAAAGAGGTCACGATTCGTACTGTTGTTGACAATGATGATCCCATTTCTGCGGATGCAGACAGAATAGTTCAGGTATTAACGAATCTAATTTCCAATGCAATTAAATTCGCGCCCGAGAAAAGTACTGTGCAGATTAGTGTATTAAAGGCTCGAAATCTAAGACGTATGCGATTCCTTGTTTCCGACCAGGGACCGGGAATCCAACCATCGGACGTTCATAAGTTATTCAGCAAGTTCGGACAGCTGGCTGCAGGTCGTACAATGAAGGGAACCGGGCTTGGCTTAGCCATTTCTAAAGCGATAGTCGAGCAACATAAAGGTGAGATCAATCTAGAAAGTACAGTAGGCGAAGGTACAACATTCTGGTTTGAATTACCCTGTAGTCTGGAGATTCAGGCAACTATGGACGAACAATTAAAAACAGTTCGCTTTGCACCACTGAAAAGCGAAGACCTCTTAGAATCACAGCACGAGCAGGTTGAAACCAATGCATAGATATATTCGGATTATCCTATTTACGGCAATGGTGATTGTTTTGCCTTTTATTTGTGCCGCAACAACGGTCGCGGAGCCAATTCCGCCTGAAGTGAGCAAGGCACCACAAACTGATGCTACGGTTGTATTTATTCATTCACGCGATTGCCCGATCTGCCAAAAAGTCAGTCCTATAGTCGGCGATCTTCAGAAACAATACAAAGGCAAGGTAAACTTCGTAGATCTCGATGTTACCGACCACAAGGATGTGGTCCAATCTCGCAAGCTCGCCTCGTCAATGAAACTGAGTTCTTTCTTTGCCCTATACAAAGACAGCTTCCCATGTGTGGGCATTTTCAATAGCAAAGCCAAGTGTGTAAAAGAGCTATTTGGGGCCAATCCCAAACAAACCTACGTTTCAAGCATAGATGCGGTGCTAAACACCAAATGAAAAGTCCAGAAAATACATGAACCGAGGAGGGAAGAGAGAATCACCGCTTGTGAAGCTACGCAATTGCTCAGTATGTGTTGATATCTGGGTGGCCAACCCTTAACCAGCCGCACATTAATTGCGTAAAGATTTGAGAGATTAACCGGGACAATTCGTAAAGTTCACAATCTCTTTGAGCAATAACCACTAACATTGCAACATCGAGTCTATCTGCGTTCCTTCGACGTAAATAGGTAAAAGGAGAGAGACGTGACAGAGTTCTGGATATTATTCGTAATTTTCTATATCTGGCATGGTACTGGTATCGGTATTGGATATCACCGATTATTGTCTCACCGTTCTTTCAAATGCTCGAAAGCGGTTGAATATTTTTTCGTCGGCGCTGGCTATCTCGGATTCATGAGTTCGCCTATCTGGTGGGTTACCAATCATCGTGCTCACCACCGCTATGTAGATACAGAGCTAGATCCGCATTCACCGAAGTATGGTTTCTGGCGTGCGCACAGTGGTTGGTTTTTCAGAAGAACCTATCCGGATTATCTTGATCCAGCCCGTCAAACTGTCGATCTAATTAACGATCCTATTTACCGATTTCTAGAGCGCGGTGGTGACATCAAGAAAGCTCACCTCACCAACTCAGCTATAGGCTTCGGCTTCAGAGGTATTCTCTGGCTGTTGTTTGGGTGGCAAGTAGCTCTCGCAAGTGTGCTTGCCGGCATTATCGTGCAGCAAATTCCGCTTTTCGTAAACACGCTTTGCCACATACCGTTTCTTGGTTACAAGACGTATGGTACCACCGACAATAGCACCAACTTTTGGGCTATGGGTATCCTGGCTATGGGAGAAGGTTGGCACAACAACCACCATGCTTACCCGGGTTCGGCTCGTACAGGTCTACTTCCTTTCGAATTCGATTTGTGCTGGTTCATCATCAAAATGCTGAAAAAGGTCGGACTCGCTTACAACGTCAACGAACATACTTCGTACAACCCGAACTCTCCGTTCAGCCCGCAATCTCCATTTGCCACAGCACCAGAAGAACAGCTTGAGCTGCAGCCAGTCCATGTCCAATCAAGCGAGAAGCGACGCTAGTGTCCGGCTGGACGTTCAACTCTCGCAATAGAATTGCCATCAAGCGTGCCCAAAAATAGATAGTTCTTCCAGGGAACCACATTGGTTACGAAGTAGAATCTGTGACCTTTTGGATCGTGCAAGCTTTCTGTTATCTCGCCGGCATCATTCATATGAAGAACCAATCCATAGTGTTTGGTGCTCCTCCATATTTCGGCCGGAAAATGTCCAGCGAAATTCTTCAAGTGCGCTGAACTCTGCACCAAATCAATATATTTTGTTCTTAAAGCTGGAATCGCTATCCAGTAACCATCTTTTGGATCTCTAGTAATACCATCAGGTAGTCCCGGCAGATTATCTATGAAAATATCATTCGTACCAGCCTTCGGCCCCTTTAACCAAAAACGTCTTATGCGGTACCTGGAAGACTCGCAGACAAGGACGAAATCTTCTTCTTTAGAGAGGGCTACACCATTGGCAAAATACAATCCTTGCAGGAGACACTTGGTCTCTTTGGTGGCTGGGTCATATACGTTTAAAGTGCCATGCGCTTTTCCTTCCAGAAAATCAAATTCGTAACTATGCATTCCGGAAAGCTTGTTGTATTTATTGCTTGCATCCGAGAAGTAAATCTTTCCTGTGCTGTCTATATCTAAATCGTCGGGGAACGTCAATTTCTCAACATCGGAATGATCTGTAAGTACAGTCACTTCCCCTTTCGGATTGACAGAAATTAGTCCGCGCATGGAGTTGCAGGCAATCAAGTCGCCAGACTGGTTGAAAAGAAGTCCTAAAGTAGAACCACCACCAGGATCTGCAAAAACGTCTAAAGTTTGAGTGCCATCTGGTGCTATAACGATTCGCGATATCATTCCGGTTAACGCGCTGCCTGCGTAAATGGTGCCATTTGCGTCCACTGCGACATCTTCAGGACGGCCGAGTTTTCTTTTGCAAATGATCAACGCATTCGAAAGAGCGTGATTCTTCCGATACACACCTTCCAACTTCGGTCGTGGCTGCGGCTTATAACTTTCTGCGTCGAAATCTCTTGAATGCGCAGGTAATAGCCCAAATCCTATAGTAAAAATAAATGCGAGTGCGGTTCGTTTCATCTAGTCAGCGCTATTGGTATCCCAGTTTTTTTGCAATGGTATCATCAGCGATTGATCGCTGCGTTTTTCTACCATCGAGTTTTTCATATATTCTTGCACGTTCGTGATATGCAATTGAGAATTTTGGATTCAACTCAATGATTTTACTGTAGTCAGCAAGCGCGTTTTGTAGATCTCCATCTTTTTCATAGATTTGGGCTCTGTACTGATAGTATTCCGAATCTTTCGGGGCCCGATTGATTATGGTTGTAATATCGGCGATTCCTGCTTTGTAATTTTTCGCTGCTTTATAGGATTCTGCGCGTTGAATGTATGGCCAATACAACTTGGGATCAACTGCTATTAACTTAGAATACGCATCAATTGACTCTTTCTGTTTGCCCATTTCCGAAAGGAGTTTGGCTTTTGAACCCATCGTTTCGGTATCTTTCGGATTGAGTTCGATTGCCTTACTAAAATCTAGGATTGCTTTTGGATATTGCTTCGAGTTCTCGTAATAAAGAGCGCGATTGACATAAGCTTTGGCGAGATCCGGCTTTAGCTTTATTGCTTTCTCGTAGTCCGCAAGCGCTGCTGCGTCTTGGCCGATAAAAGTTCGTGCTTCGCCTCGGTTGTTAATAGCTGCAGCATTTTTCGGATCGAGTTCTACGGCTCGATTGAAGTAGGCAAACGCTATGGGCTGTAAATCACTAAGCATGAGCTTTTGGCCTATTGCAAGCATTTTCTCGGCTTCAGCAATGCGCTCAGCCGATCCAATCGCCGAAGTAATTTTAGGGAACTTAGGAATTTTAGTTGCGTCTTTTTCGATTTTCAAAGCATGTTCGCGAAGCATGTTAGCTTCCGTTGTTTTTCCATTTCTCGCCAGGCAGTTTGCATAGGCTCTAAGCGGATAAGCCACCTGTGGATCATCGGGGCCGTTCAATTTTTCACGAGCGGCGACCATATCTTTGTAAACTTGTTCTTCTTGCTCTTTCTTGCCCAGCACAAGAAAAATGGAGGCGAGATTTTCATACTGTGGAAGAAGGTCGAGTCCATATTTTTTTCTTTCAGCAATTTCTTGTTCATAGATTGCTTGTGCTTCCGCGTATTTTTTCTGCTTCTTCAAAATGTTCGCTTGGGCGTCAACTTTCATCCAATCCAGACTTTTCATTTTTACTTCTTCTTGCTGATCTGGAGTGAGGCTGTTCGCTAGAGCACCCCAGGAGGATGCAATGAGAAGAGAGATAATAATGGGAGCCAGGCTTTTCACGATCGATTTCCTCGAAACTTTCTTGAATTAATACGCCATCTCATCCGACATTAGGAGTCCAATAAGCATGAGTTAATCGCTTTACAGCCTGAAAAATTGAACACCAGATATAAGATGGTTTAGCACTTGAGGGATTAAGGTAATGGCGAGTCAGAGTGTTGTGTTGACGGGTGTTGGTCGTGATCGTGTCGGCATAGTCGCGGAATTGACCGACGCTTTATTCGAGCAAGGTTGCAACTTACTCGATTCAAGTATGACCCTGTTGCGGGGCGAGTTTGCCATCATCTTGATGGTGAGCCTGCCTGAAACGACATCTATTGAAAATCTAGTTGAGCGTTTGAAACCGGTTCAACAAAAGCTCGGTTTTAATTTAAATGCACGTTTGCTCAGTGATGATGAATTGAAGTCACATGAAAGTGACGATCCTATTTTTGTGATTTCGGTTTATGGTGCCGATAAGCCCGGCATCGTATCCGGTATTACACGGAAATTGGCCGCCCTTGGGGCCAATATAACAGATGTGCAAACAAGTCGAACTTCCGAAAAACAATCTATCTTTATTATGATTCTGGAAACGAGAGTACCAAAGTCTCTCAAAGCAAGTCATCTCACGAGTGAACTGCAAGCCGTTGCAGAAACCCTGTCTGTAGATATTTCTGTTCGAGAAGTTGATGTAGTTGAGCTTTAATGGCAGTCCTCGAAGTTCTTACTTATCCCAATCCGGAACTGAAAAAAGTTTCGCAGCCGGTATCCAATTTCGATGGCGAACTCCAAAATTTCATAGCGGATCTTTCCGAAACACTTTACGCATCACCAGGATGTGTTGGTATTGCTGCTCCTCAAACGGGAGCGCTTCGAAGGCTAATCATTATTGATGCTTCTCGCAATCAAAAATGCACAAGTAACCATGGCCGGCAAGTTCTCATCAATCCTGAAATTACGTCCCAGGAAGGTTCCGTGATGGGCAGGGAAGGCTGTCTGAGTTTGCCTGATTTTACGGCAAATGTTGTGAGGGCTAATTCAATTGAAGTAGCGGCAATGAATGAAAAGGGCGAGAAGGTAGTTTTAAAAACGGAAGGATTCGAAGCGCGCGTTATATTGCACGAAATGGATCATCTTGATGGAATTCTGTTTTTAGATCGAGTCACTTCGCTTAAGACAGACGTTTTCAGAAGGAAGCGAGTGCCTGAAAAATTGCCATTACCTGATGATGCGGCGACCTAGGTTATGGAGAATTCTTCGGAGTGTCTTGCACTATCGAGCGAACAATTTCAGCGCCCTCGTTCTTGGGCAGTGTTTTTACGGCCTGCTGTTTTTGAGTTTCGGGCAGGGTTTGAACATAAGCCGCTAGCCGAGAGTATGAAGCTTTCAAAGCTTCGGATCGCGCGGTTTCCGTTGTGCCGAGCGACTTGATTCCACTGGAATGCGAAGCTGAAAGGTGCCCGTCCAATTTATCCGGTGCAGGTGGCGGCGCATCGGGAGAAGTCAAAGACTTGAGACGATTGTTTGTGGCGCGCGTTGGCTTTATTACTTCCAACTGCTGAGGATCGAAATTCTGCTCTTCGGCATTAATGTGCTTCGGTGCCGTCTTTCTGATCGCATCGTTCTCTTTCGGCTGCATACCAAAGAGCTTTCTCAAAGTGTCCATAATTGCCATTGATTTATCCTCGAACCAAACGCCAGTTCTCGTTTTTCACTTGCTCGGGACTCGGGATGTGAGTGAGAGTTGTAGTTTGAACTATAGTTGTGAAGAAGTCGTGTCTTCATGACTTTTGAGACTCGTAATCTTCCCCTGAACTATTAGAAACTCCCCGAATACTTCTGCATGTGCACAGTATTGTATGCGGATGTAAAGAGTTAATCTCGTTTTTAAGCGTTGTTTAACTTTGTTCAGCGCTTTATCAATTTATCGGCGAAAAAATCTCTTCCGGCTGCAACGGAATCTGCGTGAACTGAAATTTTCACATTCGGGTTCCTTACTCGGAAATTGTTCATGCGAATCCACAGTATGTTGCTTTCATCGACCGTTTCAATGTCCGCCCAGGGAATGCATAGCGGTGGATGGAACAGCCTAAAAAAGAAGAGCGGACCGGTCTTTAGACAAAGACCACGTGGAGTTGTAGCTACCCACAAGGAACTTCGGTAATGCACGAAGCCAACAGCGCCGGTTTGCCAGCCCTTCCAATTGTTCACGAAGTTACAGTCGGAACGGTATCTATCTGCCAGGGCACTCCAACCACCAATCAATGAAAGGAAAAAAGTAATCGCAATCCACATGCCGACAAACATAAATGGGAAAAAGAAACTATGAAAATTTTCCATGGCGGCATTATCTCACGCCGAAAAAGAAACAGACCGCTCAATTCAGGCGGACAATCGTACTCGCTCTAACTTTTCGTGCAGCAAGTTTACAGCTTCCGTTTTCCGATTTGCAGGGACAAAAATGGAAAGACGTTTTGGAGTTCTCACCAGGAATCTGATTGGAATATTGCTTTTGCTCAGTGAGCAAACACTGTCAATCTCGCAAGTGGAATTCATCTCTTGGGAGATGATCGAAACTCTCGCTAATCCCAAATCGACAAATAGTTCTTCACCGGTACGCAGGTTTTGTCTCAAGAGTTCGACAGATTTCTCTAAGTCACTTTTGTCGATGCAAAGATCCAATTCGTGCGAGATGGTATCGAATGTGCATCCAACTTCGAAATTGATGTGGGCCGATGCGAGCACGCTTACAAGTTTGTTCTTGCGATGTGAGCGATCGCGCCTGAATATTCGCATGTAATTCTTAGCGTTGGAACGTGGTGGATTGAGACTGACTCGTACAAAGGCAGATTTGGTATCAGTGCCGATGCCGGTGTAGTCGGTAAATTTGCTAGGAACACGGCCAATCAGAGTGCCTTCATCAGACGGCCTAAAAGTCGACCTTACGCGCACTGACACTGACTTGTCTCTGGCGATTTCAACTGCACGAGCATTTAAAACTTGCGCGCCGTGTTTTGCCATTTCGAGCATCTCGTTATAGCAAAGGGCATCTAGTTTGAAGGCGTTTGTCGCGATTCTAGGGTCGGCAGTATAAACTCCGTTTACGTCTGTATATATGTCGCACCTTTCAGCATGCAGCGCTGCGGCCAGTGCAATTGCTGTTGTGTCGGATCCGCCACGTCCCAGTGTCGTTATTTCACCGTCTTCTGATATGCCCTGGAATCCGGCTACTACCGGAACCACATTTGATTGCAGGCATAATTCCAATACTTCGGATTGAACGTCTTCGATTTTGGCGTTCCCGAAGATCGTTCCGGTTAATATGCCGGCGCCGGCCCCCGTAAAGGATCGCGCTTTAACGCCCTGTTCTTCTAATGCCATGGTCATTAAGGCTGCAGCGGCCTGCTCGCCAGTGGCTAAAAGTAGATCTAGCTCTCTGCCGTTGGGTTTGACCTGCAATTTTTGGGCGAGATCGATAAGGTGGTCGGTAGTATGCCCCATTGCGGAAACAACCACTATCAGGTCCGTGCCGTTCTGCTTTAATCCAGCAATAATGCCTGCTGCCCGCGTAATTCTCTCGGCGTCCATCACTGATGTGCCGCCGAACTTAACAACTATTCTTTTCATATAAATGGATGACCTTTCCGCACCAGTTCTAGACGAACGTGGCGGATGAGTTACTAAATATCAGGATTTGTTAGTTTGTGTTTCTCAGTGGTGTCCTACGGCCCAGCCAGTGAGTTAAACATCGGTCTTTTAAGGCCAGCGAATTTGTTCGGGAGACTGCTCGGTTTGGCGTTCAATAGCTTTTTCTTCAGTCGATTGCAAATTCGCTCTTTTGATAGATGGAGTGAGCTGGCCGCCTTAGCTACGCTGTCCAAGGCGGCGGACAACTCTGATTCCGTTTGAGCCTGTTCTGTTTTTGAAGTATTCATTAATTGGGTAAACCTCACCCAGTGGTGACGATTCCGTTATACCCCCAAAAACGGGTTCGGCAAGTCAAAAAAGAGTCAAGATTCTGTCCAAGTTGTGTCCAGGTAAAGGTTTCTGGACACGGGTGCTCCAGGCAAAAAAAATAGGAGCGGTTCA
>CAJCIF010000426.1 GCA_903970355.1 Actinomycetota bacterium | reverse complement strand
TCAATAGGCCTGTTTGCCATAAGAATAGCCGAGAAAAAAGCCGTAAGTGGAATTGTACAGACAAGACCCAGGCTACCGCTTAAAGAAGACGTCACTTCTGTTGCAACCAAATCGAGATTGATTAGCTTTCCGGACGGCATTTGGGAGGCGAGCATTAAGAGGGGAAGCGCACCGCCGGCATAGGCGAGTATGAGCGTATTGGTCATCGTTCCCATGATGTCTTTGCCAACGTTCATGCCAGACTTGTAGAGGGCAGAAGCTGCCAATGTCGAATTTGATTTTGCAACCTCTTGCACGGCAGAGGCAACGGATATACCTACGTCCATAATGACCCCGAGGGCGCCAATCAGCATGCCCGCTGCTAATAAGCCCGAATAAAAGGCTGGTTTAAGAGATAAAACAGAACCTCTTAATATCTGTGCTTCTTCACTAGACAAACCTGTCAAAGGAGCGGCAACGATAACAAGATGCGCGGCAATGCCGGCAATAACGACACCACATACAGTACCGCCAATTGCTGCCACTGCTTTACGCGAAAAGCCTGAAATAAACAGCATGGTAGTTGCTGAGGTGATGAGACAAATAACGGTAGCTGTTAGAAGGGGATAAACGCCTTTCATGCTCAAAGGCAGAAGCACAAGCACTACAAGAGCAATGCTTACCACTAATCCTGCCAGAGATTTCAATCCGGTCTTGCCACCAAACAGCAAAAATGCAAAAAGAAAAACAGCAAGCAACCAATAGATTGCTGGCGCTCTGTGGTAATCCGCTATGTTGATTTCCGGACGGCTATCCTGGCTTGAGACAACGGAAAGAATAACTTCGCTACCCGGTTTTACTTCAACGTTGAAAGCGGGATTATCTGTTATTTCGTTCGATACCTTTGCTCTCATTCCGGCAAAGGGACCTTCTTTTACTTCAACAACGACGAGCTGCTGCTTGCTTACCATGCCGGTCGATTTCAATAAGGGTCCATTCAATTCAGCAGCCGTTACGGAAATAACTTTGCCTACTACAAACTGCTCCTCGATATGAGCCGGCTGATTAACTTTGACTTCACCGCCTGTTTCAGTACCTGAGCTTGTTTCCTTTGCTTGTTCAGCGGCAATCTTTGCCTCTGCATCTTTCGAATTAAGAGCAAAGCTTGGCAAAGAAAACCACAGAGCAAAGGCGCTCAGCAAGCAGAATAAGCCGATTCGATATTTGGAGGAGTTGGGCATTGGTCTCATTCAATTAGAGGTCGTTCGAGCTGTTTTCAGCGATCAAGTCTGTTAACAAACTCAATTGATCCGGTCTGGGCGTTTTGCCTAAATGGCTATACGCAAGTGGTGTTGCCACTCTGCCGCGATTCGTCCTTTGAACAAATCCGGACTGAATCAGAAACGGCTCATACACTTCTTCAAGCGTTTCGCTGTCCTCGCCAATTGTAGCGGCAAGCGTATCCAATCCAACCGGTCCACCAGCGTACGTAACAATGATTATTTCGAGCAATTTTCGGTCTGTTGCATCAAGACCGCTTGCATCTACCTGGTATGTCTCCATTGCCGCAATGGAAAGACTCTCATCAATAGCGTTCTTTCCAACAAATTGACCGTAGTCTCTCACCAGTCTCACCAATCTATTGGCAATACGCGGTGTGCCTCGAGCACGAGAGGCAATCACTCTTACAGCTGAATCATCGAGGTTGATTTTCAATATGCCGGCAGTTCTAGCAACAATCTGCTCTAATTCGGCAAGTGTGTAGAAATCAAGTCTGCAGACAAAACCAAAACGATCTCTAAGCGCATTAGCAATCATGCCTGCTTTTGTAGTAGCACCGATAAGCGTGAATTTCGGCAAGGGAAGTCGCATTGTGCGAGTAGCTTGTCCTTTGCCGGAAGTTAGATCGATAACGAAATCTTCAATAGCCGGATAAAGTAATTCTTCAGCTACACGGCTCAGGCGGTGGATTTCATCAATGAACAACACATCTTTTGCTTCCAATTGATGCACGAGGCCAATAATGTCGCGCGGTCGCTCAAGGGTTGGCCCGGAGGTCATGTGAATGCGGGCGCCCATCTCATTAGCAATTACTTTTGCAAGCGTTGTTTTGCCTAAACCAGGCGGCCCGTAAAAGAGCACATGGTCGAGAGCATCTCCGCGTGCCTTCGCCGCCGCAATAGACATTTGCATCATAGACTTGATGCGGGATTGCCCGACATAATCGGCCATCGACTGAGGCCGAAGATTGAGATCTGCTGAACTGTCACTTGAATTTTCTTTAGCCGATAGAACAGTTGCCCGCCTGGGGCGAGCCGGATTAGCGATCAATCCATCCTGGCCTTCGGCGGTGGATCTATCCGGTTTATCTTGCGAACTCGGCACAATTGTCATCCTGTCAATTATCGCAAAGGTAGACTGGGAAACCTGCAATTAGACTTGATGAAAAGTACTCAAGGTGCTGGAATACAGCTATCGGCCATAATGGCCTCATGACAAAAGTGACAAATGCCCGTTCAATAGGACCTTCCAAGCCCGTGCTCACCCCGCAAAAGGCTCACGAAACGATTAAGCGCAGCCAAGACAGTTCCCTGTCGCTTGTTATTCCGGTTTTCAACGAAGAGGAAAACGTCGACGCCTTGTTTTTGCAGGTTCAATCAGCCATGAATGCGATTGGCCGCCCGTGGGAACTGTTACTTGTGGATGATGGGTCGACGGATAGATCATTCGAAAAGCTCGAAGCGCTGACCCTCGACCACCCAAATGTGAAGGTTATTCGTTTTGTGCGCAATTTTGGGCAAACTGCTGCTCTTGCAGCCGGTATCGAATATGCAAGCGGGGACATAATCATTCCTCTTGATGCAGACTTACAGAACGACCCGGCTGACATAGTCTCTCTTTTAGCAAAACTCGATGAAGGCTATGACGTTGTGAGCGGATGGCGCAAACAGCGTCAGGATGAGCTCTTCACCAGGCTAATACCATCTTGGCTGGCAAACAAATTGATTTCCGTAATCAGCGGTGTGCGCTTGCATGATTACGGCTGCTCGCTCAAAGCATATCGAAGAGAAGTGCTCAAAGATGTCCGGCTCTACGGAGAGATGCATCGCTTTGTACCAATTTATGCCTCCTGGGAAGGCGCCAGGGTGGCAGAAATTCCGGTTACGCATCATGCCCGTGTACACGGCCAATCAAAGTATGGAATTTCTCGCACCTTTAAGGTAATTCTGGATCTGATGACCGTAAAGTTCATGTCTACTTACTTCACCAAACCGATTTATTTGTTTGGTAGCGCCGGCCTCTATTGCTTTGCTTTTGCAATTGCCGGTTTTATCTGGATGATTATCCTCAAGTATTTCTACGACACAACCTTCATCGAAACACCATTGCCCCTTTTAGTGGCAATGCTCTTCATGGTGGGAGTGCAATTCATATTGATGGGACTGAATGCCGAAATTTTGATGCGCACCTATCATGAATCGCAAGGCAAACGCATCTACACGGTTAAAACAGCCTTGAACATACAAAACCCGATGCCAACACTGCCCACGATTGATAGGACGAACAGCGAAGCATAGCTTTAGGCTATTATGGGTAGATCATCCTGTGGAAATTTGGGTTGCATAACATAGCGTCATGACCGCTGAAAAACCTGCCAAAACGCTCGAAGGTTCAGGCAAACACTCTCCAAACCCTCCCGAACCGGAGCAGTCTCGAAACGAGTCTCATCAGGAGCACTTTCCAAGTCCCAATGATTTCATTGGTTGGATTTTGGTACTCACTTTTGGGTTATCAGCCCTGGTTGTGTCGTTCACAGCTCATCACATACTCTGGCCTGGCTTTAAAGTTGGTGACCGAACCGACCACGATGTGCGCGCCAACAAAGTTACCTATGTCGTAGACGATAAAGAAACTCGCAAAGCTGAAGCGCGAGCTCGGCATTCCATTATGCCTGTGTTCAAAGAGGATA
>CAJCIF010000425.1 GCA_903970355.1 Actinomycetota bacterium | reverse complement strand
TCAGATGCTACCCAGACGACCCGCACGCTTTGTGAATTGGTCGTTGCTCAAGTTCTCCTGCGCAGCAATCAGGCAAAAGAATGCTTGAAAAATTTAAGCGGTCTTTCCATCACACAAATGGACGCATTGAACATGCTCAGTTTCTATCAAACCCGCGGCGCTGCCTATGCACTCGTTGGGCAGGAGCGGGAAGCAGAACACGACTTTAAGAGCGCGCGCTTAATAGAACCGGAAAATCCGGTTACTCTGAATCTCTATGCCAAGTTGGAATTAGCAAAAGGAAAATCGCAAGAAGCGGCCGAGTTGATGAAATTTATGCCGGAGAATGCGCTTGCCTCCCCTCTTACTATTCTAAATTTGGCTAAGCTTGATGCCAGCAAGGCTCGCAATAAAGAAGCAATTGTGAGGCTTGAGAAATTGATTGCCATAAATGGAGTCGATGCCAACTCGCTTGTCGATGCTGCCGAACTTTTGTATAAGCTGGGCGCTCGCAAAAGCGCTTCCGAAGCCGCCCTCAAAGCACTATTTATCGATCACGATAATGAAAAGGCAATTGCACTGTCTAACTTGTCTTTGCGACCAGAGCATAAAGACTAGCCAACGTGCACTTTTGGTCTCTCTTTCGGATTGGTGACAGCCTCACGCAAGATTTCGCGCGTTACTGGGGCCGTTTCACCTTCTCCCAAAAACAAGTATTTGAGTATGTAGACAATCGGATTGCCTTCAGTCCATCCCAAATAAAGGTGGGGCAACTGACGAGTTTTATCACGCACATACATAAGCAAGGCGGCAAGCGCGTTTGGAACGGCTGGACTTTGGCACTTCAAAATACGATAGCCTTCAATTGTCTCGCCTGCTACATCCAACAATTCATCGTCGAATTCAGAAGCATCACTCACGGTTACTTCCAAAAAGATGATGTCCTTTTCCAAGATGTTGTGAGTTTCACAGGCTTCTTTGGCCTTTTCTGTGTAGTCGAGATTTCCCGGTCTGTGAGCGACAAATCTGATTGAACCAGCCATACAAGCCTGATCGATAAACTCTTGCGCCACATCATCCAGAACAGTCTTTGTCACACGCAACTCTGTGGATCGCATCACTCTTGATATAAGAGATGTAATCAAAATGACAGCGATGAAAAAGGAAGCAATTTTGATGCCGTCCGGTCGCTCAAAGGTGTTAACGACTGTTGTGTACACAAATATGGCGCTAATCAAGGAAAAGATGATGCGTTGAAGCACGGATTTTTTCCAGACAGTCAGTGCGGATGCAAATGCGGCAGAGGTCATGAGCACCAAAACACCGGTTGCATACGCACCGCCTTGAGCATCAACATCGGCGTTAAAGAGCAATGTGACGGCCACTGCAACCACCATGTAAAAACAAACGAGCGGTCGGCGTGCTCTTGCCCAATCAGGTGCCATGCCGTAACGCGGCAGATAGCGCGGCACCAAGTTGATTAGACCAGCCATAGCTGATGCGCCTGCAAACCAGAGTATGAGAAGAGTGCTGATATCGTAGACGGTACCAAAATATGGGCCAAGGTATTGGTGGGCCAGATAAGCAAGCGCCCTGCCATTCGCTTCCCCGCCGGGCTGGAAAGCATGCTCCGGAATAAGAATTGTGCTCGTAAAAGAACTGCCGATCAAGAACAAACTCATGATGCCGGCAGCGGTGAAAAGAAGATATTTAGTGTGGCGAATGCGGCCAACAGGATTTTCCGGATCGTCGTTCGGATAGCCTTTTACGTGGGGCATAACGGCAACACCAGTCTCAAAGCCGGACATTCCTAATGCCAATTTCGGAAACAACAAACAGGCAATGCCTATCATCTGCCAGATCGAGCCGTGCATCGTGAACAATCTGTGTTGCCAGTTTTCTATCGTAGGAAGGTTTTTAGACAGTTCGAAAACAGCAGTGCCCACCACAACGGTATTGAGTGCAATATAGATGGCAACCAAAACAACACAGACGCCAATTGCTTCCTTAAATCCCTTAAGGAATATCGCCCCCAGGGCAACCAGCATAAAAAGCGTAAAAAACATTCTGTTTTGGAGCCAGATGGGCATCCACGGGTTTTGAACAAGGTGAGTTGCCGCATCTGCAGCAGAAAGGGTAATCGTAATGATGAAGTCTGTAGCCGCAAACCCTAACAGGCAAAGAACAAGGAGCTTGCCGCGCCAGCCAGGCAGTAATTTTTCCAAAATCGAAACACTGCCCTGACCACGGAAGCTCTTGTCCGCCACTATGCAATAGACGGGCAGTGCCCCGAAAAGAGTAAGCAAGACAAGAATAATGGTCGCAAGCGGTGAAAGAATGCCGGCCGCCAGAAAAGCTATACCGGGTGCATATCCCAGTGACGAGAAGTAATCGACACCGGTGAGGCACATAACCCGCCACCACGCTGTTTCTTCATTATCATTCTCGTGCTTTCTCTGTTCCCTCGTCCCTTCGAGAAACCAAAGATTTAAGCGATGTCGAAAACGAGTAGAGGTAGTCACTGTTAAAGAACGCGTAACCAGGTGTTGAATGTCTATCATATCAATCTAACTTGGAAGTCGCGAGGCTCCATCTTTCTATAAAGAAGCACTCGAAACGAAAAGGTTTCGTTAAACAGGCAACCGGTGGGGTTGAACAGTTCGACTCTAGTAAATGTCTCCGTTTGGGTTTCCAGGTTTGGACAGGTGGTAGAGTTCGCCGCTTAGAAGTGGATGGCTTTTGGACACGGTGATACTTTCTGTAGTATCAAGAAAGGACTGCTACCAACAACAACTGATAATGTAGCTGAACCGGCCCGGTTTTGTCACGCCCCTGTCGGGCTTTTCGTCACATGGCCATGACGATATTTAACCGTTATGCAATTGTGAGTAGCATTTGTTAGTAGATCGATCGTTTGGGCGCCGTTAAAGAAGCTGGTTAGCGCTAGCCCATGCTATTTCAGCCTTAAGGGCATTCTCCAGAGGTGTGTTTGGTGAGAATCCTGTGGCAGATACTAGTTTTGAAATCGAACAGGTAGTTGTGGTCGTCAGTTTTTCGAGCTGTTCTTCAGAAATGGGAGCTTTGCCAGGCATAAGGGCATTGAGGGTTTTCAGACCAAACTTAGCTAGCGGAGCGGGAACAGATTGAATCTTGGCGGGCAGGTTAAGGGCGCGCGCAATTTCTTCGGTGAGATCTTTCATTGAAACCGGATCGGGATTGGCGACGTTAAAGATGTGAATGCCGGGAGCGATTCGTTCGATACAGAGTTTGATTGCCTGCGCAAGATCTTTAGAATAAATGACGCTTTTGCCGGTAGATCCATTACCAACGTGTTTATAACGCTGGCTCTTAACCTCTTTAATCAGGCTAAGCAAATTACCGCGATCTCCTTCACCAAAAACAAGGGAGGGCCGCAAGATTACTATTCTTGGAATACCGGTAAAAGTTTGCAGCCAGGCCTCACTGGTAAGCTTTGATACCGCATATGGTGTCTTGGCTTTGGGAGGTGTTGACTCTGGCACAGCTTCAAATGGTCCAGGTCCGTAAATTGCCGACGAACTCAAAAAGACAAATGTTTGCGTGCCGTTAGCGGCAGCAGCCTCAGCCAGCATTTGTGTCGCTCTTACATTTACAACCTCATACTCTTGATAAGGAGCATCGGGTTGATGCACAAGTCCGGCTGAGTGAATAACGGTCTTGCAGCCGTTTGTCAGGCTGCGCAATTCACGTTCACCTGTCCGGGTAAAGTCATATTCAGCCAGGCTCAATTTGGTGAGATCTACTCTAGAGCCTATCTGGGCACGGGCATTCGCTTGACTGCGAACCTGCGCTCTTATGTCGTAGGTATTGCTGGACAGCAGTTGTTCCAGAACAGCCCGCCCGATTAACCCACTTGCACCAGTTACCAATACCGATTCTTTGTTGCCGTTGACCGCCATGCTAAACCGACCCTGATCCCTCTAACAATTTCACTATAAACAGTCTTGCAGTAGATTCCCCAGCTCAACTCGATTTCATCGATACGCCCGGAGCCAGCTTGGCACGCACGAAATTAATCAAGATAAAGACGAAGGCTCTCAACCAAATTGCAGCATACACTAGAGCATTGAATGGTGCCCAATATTTTCGCGCTAGATGCTTCCTATAGAACACTTCCATGCCCTTATGAAGATTAATCGTAGCACCAACAGGACGCAATCTGGCGGAAGCGCCATGCAAATGGAATATAACTGCATCAGGGAGATAAAAAATTTTCCAATTTGCCTCTTTGATTCGCCAACACCAGTCAATATCCTCCCCAAACATGAAGATGTCTTCGTCCAGTAAACCAATCTGATCGATTGCTTTACGTCTCACCATCATGCAAGAACCTGAAAGAGCATCTACCTCTGTAGAAGCGTCCGGATCGGCATATGTCATGTTGTACTTAGAAAATAATTCGTTTTGCGGAAATATGCGACTTAAGTAGGTCAGTCTAAAAAAGGCCGCGGATGGACTGGGAAAAGAACGTCGACAAGCTAATTGCAGTGTGCCATCTTCATTGAGCACTTTTGGCCCGACAGCACCGCAATCGCTGTGTTCATCCAAGAACTTACTAAGCAATGAAATAGCATTGTCAACCACATCCGTATCCGGATTCAAGAGAAGCACGTAATCACCATCCGTAGATGGGATGATCTGATTGCAAGCCTTTGAGAAACCAACGTTTTCCGAATTTGCAACAAGATGCACATAAGGAAAATCGTCTTTCAACATCTGAACGGATTGATCGCCTGAAGCGTTGTCCACAACGTGAATTGCAAAATTCTTGAAGCCTTCATCCTTCTCTATTTTGTGCAAACAATGGGCAAGCAACTGTGGCGTTTTCCAGTTGACGATTACAATCGAGACCTTGCTAGCCACCATCAATAATCCTGTTCATTGCGCGGTGGCATACTAATCGATCGCTTCCGCCGTATAGGGCAAGAGATTGTCGCTTGATTTTGCTGCTTTTGCAAGCTGTTACAACTTTGTTTGAACCAGACTATTCTTGCGTGTTTGTTTAACCGCCGGCAAATCTTTTATCTGTTTAGCCAGCTATCTTTCGAATTTCCAGTGCGAAAGTCTTGTGGTTTCCAAACGATTTTCATACCATATATTCTAGAGGGAACTAGGCGGTGGAATACTACAACAACGTACTGGAAATCATTGGCTCAACGCCACTAATTAAACTCAACAAATTAACCGAGGGAATTGAAGCTCTGGTTTTGGGAAAGGTTGAGTGTTTCAATCCAGGGGGCTCCGTTAAAGATCGCCCCGCTCTCAAAATGATTGAAGAGGCCGAACAGTTAGGTCACTTAAAACCAGGTGGAACCATTATTGAACCGACATCCGGTAATACCGGTACCGGTTTGGCTCAGATCGCAGCCGTGAAAGGATACCGTTGCATACTGGTCTGTCCTGACAAAGTAGCATCCGAAAAAATCAATCTCCTCAAAGCCTACGGGGCTGAGGTTGTGATCGTGCCAACCTCTGTTTCGGCCAATTCGCATGAAAGCTACTACTCTGTTGCTAATCGGCTTACTGTTGAAATTCCCGGTGCTTTTCAGCCAAATCAATTTGCCAATCCAACTAACCCGAAAGCCCATTACCTCACAACCGGTCCTGAAATCTGGAAACAAACCGACGGCAAAGTCACCTATCTTGTTGCTGGAGTAGGAACGGGCGGCACCATATCTGGTACCGGAAGATTTCTCAAAGAAAAGAATCCCAATTTGAAAATTATTGGTGTAGACCCGGAAGGTTCAATCTACTCAGGCGATCTGGCTGGTTCTTATAAGGTGGAAGGTATCGGAGAGGATTTCATTCCCCGCACAGCAGATCTAAAAATCATCGATGAATTTGTGCGCGTCAGTGACAAAGAAGCTTTCCTTACAGCCCGAAGATTGGCTCGCGAAGAGGGTCTTCTTCTGGGAGGCTCTTGTGGTGCTGCTGTTTACGGTGCATTGAGTTTAAAAGGACGGCTGACAAAAGATGATGTGGTAGTCGTTATTCTGCCCGATGGTGGCAGAGGCTATTTGAGCAAAATCTATTCGGATGACTGGATGCGCGAGTGGGGATTTTTACAAAGTCCGGAAACGAGTTTTTCGGCAGGCGACCTCTTAGCGCGCAAGAAATTGAACAGCAAAGCTCCGGAAATGATCTATGTGCGACCGAGCGATTCTGTGCAAAAAGCGATTGCCGCCATGGAAAAACACCAGATCGATCAGTTGCCGGTAGTAGCAAATGATGGCAGTAACGTCGGACACATTAATGACCTTGTGGCCATGCAGGTTGTGTTCGAACGAAAAGATCCCAACGAAGTTCTGATACGGTCTGTGATGGCACGTGCCTGCCCCCAATTCGATGAAACGGCTGATATAGAAAATATCTATAAATCCTTCCGGCTGGGCAATGCTATGGTCGTAATCACCAAAGACTCAAAGGTTCTAGGTGTCCTGACTAAAGCCGACATCGTTTCACATATGCGCGCTAAAGTTTGCGCCATAGAATCAAAACCGTTGTCGTCAGAATCTTCGGATAAAACTGTCGCAAAAATATGACAGCCGGCGGTAAGGGTGTCCCATTTTTGATTTCCACTACCTGCCCGAATTAGAGCCAGAATTCGGACACCTAGAAAATTTCAAAAAAGAGGAGAAGGTGGGTTTAGCCTTGGGGTGTAGAAAACTAGCGCCTGTTTGTATTTCGGGCTTTCATGGGCCGGATTTATCAGGCAGTGAAAAAGTTACGGCAACTGGACCAGATCGGTTGATGCAAGATATTCCTCGGCAAGGGGTATATATATTGCGTTGGACGATTCCGCTCCAGCAGTACTAGTCCGAATTGGCGGTCTTTAACTGGCATAACCTAATGGCGGAACACAATCTAAAACCCCTCAATCCTTCAACGGAAACAGGGAAAGACGTCCCAGTGGGCGACGAGGTCAGCTATGACTTCGAGCTCGCTTCTGTGTTGCAAGATGTGCTGGATACCGGTCTGCCTGGTGAAAGCGTTATGTTCTTGCGCAGCGCCAATTCCGAAGTGAAAGGCTGCATGCTCATCCAGGATTCAAAATTCATAATCGCAGCGGTCAATCGCGAGCTGACTGGATTCGATGCTCTCAAACACCTGCTTACGGTGAGAAAAGGCAGCTACAGGTGGTCACACACTGAAGAAGACCTCGAAAACAAGTTCGACCGCAATATAAATATCGACCTTACCGCGATCATTCCCTCTCTACCGTGGATGCCGGAAGAAAAGCTCAACAAAAGCTACGACAAAAAGGCAAAAAGACCCGTTAAGTCATACATCACCCTTCAATCAATAAAAGCCTCTAGAAAAGAAGACGAAAGCATTAAGCTGCCCCGCGAATTGCGAGAACGACTCGTACATGGGGTTTCACTTGCTCACACCGTTGAGCGCAATTTTGAAACCATCGGTAATGCCAACTCAAAACGCCTTGAAAAACGAGGCCGCAGTTTTGATTCAGCAAGAAATGACTCCATTCTCGTACCGATCTATGTCGTGATTGGCATTGGCATGGTACTGGCCGCTGCCGGTGCTGAATGGGCCCTTCTCAATATGTGGGCAGACAGCATGGACCATGGCGCCAAACATAAAGTGCACAAAGTTCGTAACCGCTAGATGCCTCTAGATTTAGAAGCCAAACGAGCATGAACACTCATGTGCGCTTTGGCAGAACTGAGCAACTCAGGTTTAGTGGCTGTGGAATAGCTCCGTTCGCACTTCACTTCAGCAGCCGTAGCCGTCTCGGCTGGCACTTCAGAATGTTGGGGAACTTCAATCTTTCCTGTCAATTTTTCCAAGATGTTCGAATCAGGCGGTGTAGGAGTCGGTAATGGTAAGTGAGTCGGTTTTGTGTAATGAAAGCGGGGCGCCATTGCAACTGCCTGTAAGGCTCCTTTTGCTTTGCTGTGTTTGGCCTCACTGTCTGTTACCTTCGGATAGCCCGTTTTATAGGCATAGACAGGGTCCCAATGCCAGTGCCGTAAGCTGGGATCGTTTTTTATTAAGTCCTTTTCCCAACCAGTAATAGCCACAACACCCGTTGTAACGCGCACAGTTGAAAGACGCGATCGTTTCGACACTGCCCATGCCGGGTGGGCACAGAAAAATGTAACAAAGCTAAGAGCTAGAAGGCAGTGCGTTATCGAACGAAGACTACTCATTGACAAGTACCGGGTTGGCCGTCTTAAGACTGTATACAAGTAGTGATAAAAGCTGCCCAGACGGTTTCTACGACTTAGGTCGCAAAACGGGCCATGCCACGATCATTTTTACAAAAGTGATTTACGAATTAGACAAAAGGCCTCGACACGGATGCTCTCGTGCAAATAGGATAATGGTCCATTTTTTGTATCCCAGAGAGGCTCTCATGACTCAGACAGAAACCATTGTTGACGCTTCGGTTTTGGACGAAGTAGTTCATTGGATTAAAACCCTGACAGAAGCGGGTGTTTCAGCAGACACAGCTGCTAACATCACAGCCAAATTCTTCTTAGCCGGCAGCGAAGAACAAGAAGCCCCAGAGGAAGATTATTACGACGAATAGGCCCACGCCTCTTCTCGAATGATCCGCTGCTGCCAAGAGATGAAGAAGTTCCTACTTCTATTAGTTAGCGCTTGCATAACTTCAGGCACAACAGAACCTACTTTCGCGAAACCAGACTCTGACAGCTTTGTTCAGGGTCAGGCATCATTTAAAACTGGCAATTTTCGGCAAGCTCTCTCACGCTTCGATGAAGCTATAGATGCGGATCCGAACTATGCCGCTGCATATGCAGCAAGAGCACTAACGGAAATCAAGCTCAAGAAATTTGAACGTGCCGTAGATGATGCTGACAAAGCGCATACGTTGGACTCGAACAATCCGGAAATTTTCGAAACGAAAGCAACGGCACTTTTGAATCTGCGCAAGTACAACGAAAGTTTGGCAGCGGCAGATACAGCGCTCTCTTTGGAAGGGAAATCTCCCAAAGTTAGTACGCTTGTGATCCGTGCGCAGGCTTTTTCAAAATCAGGTCAGTACGAAAAAGCTTTTGTAGATTATCGACTGGCTCTCAAACTAGACCCAGTCAATGCAGATACTCTAAGCAAACGCGCTTTATTGTGCCTGGAATTGGAGCAATACAGTAGAGCGATAGATGATAGTACAAAAGCAATATCATTCGATAAGTCCTGTGCATTGGCCTATTGGGTGCGGAGCAGAGCGCATCTGGCCTTGGGTGACAAATCGAAGGCTGTTAGCGATAAGGAAATGGCCAAACGGCTTGGTTTTAAGGACAGTTAAGTTCAGAAGCGCCATATAGCAGTCTCAACTTTTTCTTTTGCTAACCTCTTCGCATCTGTACTGGCAATTGTGATATCAATGCTACGTTTAGCAAGCGAAGTGCGTAGATGTCGACAAAGCCTATCTGCTCCTTAATCTGTTCTCTGGTTGTTTTCCTGTTTTCAGGTTGCGCCGTACAAGAGAAAACACCTGGGGCAACAAGAGTATCCATAGACGGCTCAGACACGATGTCTAAGTTGGTTGAAAACCTGAGCCGACAATTTATGAGCGAGAATCCTGGCGTGACGATCACCATGGTCACAAGCGATTCCGGCGATGGTATTGCCGCACTATTCAACAAAAAAACTGAAGTGGCAGCAGCCTCACGCGCCCTCACTCCCGAAGAAGAAAAGCTGGCCGAATCAAAAGGTCTGCGGCTCAAAAAAATCACAATTGCCAGAGATGCAATTGCGATCATCGTGAACGGCAAGAATAAAGTGAGCCAGTTGTCGATACCAGAACTAGGCCGTGTATTTTCCGGCGATGTTCACAACTGGAAGGAACTGGGCGGTGCTGATGCAAAAATTACAATTGTGGCACGTGAATTGAGCTCAGGTACCGCTCGTTATTTCAAACAACATGTCTTAAAAGACAAAGACTTCGCAACAGATGCTGTTGAAGCTAATTCGCATGATGCGGTCATGAAAAAAGTGGCAGAAGATCCCAATGCAATTGGTTTTCTTGGTTTGGCAACAGCAGCCAAGCAGAAGGGCGGTGCCGTTAAAATAGTTAGTTTGAAATTAACGGATTCTGCCGGTCCGGGGGTGATGCCATCCAAAGAAACTATGGTCGGGGACTATCCACTCAGCCGTCCGCTCTACCTCATATCGGAAAGCAAAACCGATCCACTCGCTGATAAATTCTTACAATACTGCCTGAGTGAACCAGCACAGCAAATCGTGTCCGATACTGGCTTTGTGTCCGTGCACTGAATTCTGGGTTGGACGCAGCGACCTCAAAGCGTTACCATCTTAACTGTAACTTTGCACAGGCTGCCGTGAAACTTCAAACCACAATAACGCTTTTACTTTGCTCGTTTTGTTTTTTGAGCGCTTGCCAGAAACAAGAAACGCCTCCTGTCGAGAGCAAATCTCTTGAGAATACAGGAGCCCGAAAAGCAGGGGACGAGGTCCATCTTTCCAGCAATGCCGTTAGATTAGCCGGCATTGAAAGCGTGCCTATAACTGAGAAAGCCAATCTCACCGAAATAAAGACAACCGGCCAAATCAAAGCGGATGAGAATCGCGTTTTTCACATCAACTCTCTTGTGCCCGGACGAATCGTGAAAGACAATGTCACACTCGGCAAAACGATCAAGGCTGGTGCTGTCCTTGCAGTTGTGCAGAACCTTGAAGTGGCAAAGACTTTTGGCGATTACATTTCCAAAGCTCACGACAACGAAACCGAAATCAAAGAGCTAAAGGCAAAGCTTGAGCTATATCAAAAGAATATGGATCGCTTGAATGCCTTAAACAGAGAAGGCATTGTTGCGCAAAAAGACTTTGTCGCTGCCCAGAGCATATTGAAAGTTGGACAAATCGATTACCAGGCTGCACAAGAACATGCCATCCACATCCGGTCTGAAGCAAAAGCAATGCTTTCCGCCTATGGTGTCGATTTGGATCAAATCGAAAAAAACGGAATGGATATCCGAGAAATCAAAACGGGCAGCCCTTTAGTTTCACCACGAAGCGGTGTTGTGATTGAAAAAACTGTCACTGTCGGAGATGTGGTTAATCCATCCCAGCCTCTATATGTGGTGGCAGATCTGTCTGAAGTATGGTTAGACATTACCGTTTACGATAAAGATCTGGAAAACATAAAACAAGGTGAACCAGTGCGTTTTCAAAGCGACAGTTTGCGTAATTTAAAAGTAGAAGGCAAGATCACTTACATTCAACCGTCTGCCGGCGAAAATACCAGAACGTTTTTAGCACGAGCCTCACTGCCAAATCCACGAACGCAATTGAAACCGGGCATGTTTGGCCAGGTCAGCATCAAAACTGCCGAAGGGACACGAAAGCCTTTTCTGCCTGATTCCGCCATTCAAAAAAATGGCGCCGATACTTTCGTATTCGTCGATGAAGGCAGCAATTCTTTTCAAAAACGCACAATCCAACTTGGCGAGCGCCTCGGAGATGGATATCTCGTTAATGACGGGCTTCATAGTGGAGAGCGTATCGTTGAGAATGGCAGCTTTCAACTGAAGTCAGAACTCTTGAAGGCACAGGTGGGTGGCGACGACTGAGTAATGGAATTTTTTATTGCCAAATTCAGCCGTTATCGATTGGGTGTCTGTCTTGTCTTCGTTTTATTTGCTCTTGCAGGAGTTCAAGCTCTCCTGAATATCCCGATTGATGCCTTTCCGGATCTTGCTAATAATCAAGTCCAGATAATGACCGAATCACCCGGAATGGGCGCTGCCGAAGTCGAGCAGCTTGTTACCATTCCCATTGAAACAATCATGAATGGATTACCTTCCGTTCAACAGATTCGTTCCATATCAAAATATGGACTTTCTGTAGTAACCGTAGTTTTTCCAGACAGCGTTGGCACATATTTTCCAAGACAGCTGATTATGGAACGTCTGCAATCAGCACGCTCGCGAATTCCGGAAGGACTCAATCCGGAACTCGGTCCAATCAGTTCGGCTATGGGCGAAATCTATCAATACGTTGTGGAAGGTCCATCGTTCACGCCCACACAACTAAAAACCTTGCAGGAATGGGAAATCAAATACCAGTTGCGCCAGGTACCTGGCGTAGCGGAAATCAATACCTGGGGCGGACTTACAGATGAATATCTCGTTAGCATTAATCCGAGCAAAGTGCAGGCTTACGGTATAACCCTGCAAGATGTTTTCACTGCTCTGCAAAATAACAATGAAAATTTTGGTGCCGGAATAATAACGCACGAATCTGAGCAGTTTATTGTGCGCGGATTGGGGAGAGCAAATTCAATTGCTGATCTGGAAAACATAACTGTCAAAACAGTTCAAAACGCTCCTATCCTCATTAAGAATATTGCTGTTG
>CAJCIF010000424.1 GCA_903970355.1 Actinomycetota bacterium | reverse complement strand
ATAAGACCGCTAAGCCCCGCTAGATAGGGCTTGCCGCAAGATGTCTCAGTTTGGGTCTGTGTATTAGGATATGGGTATATTCGATCTAACTGGCCATTTCGAGAACCCATATGTCGACGGAATTCGAAGAAAAGCCCTCAGATAAGATTTTAGCCAAAGAAATCTGCTTTACGTGCGGTAAACGCATTCCGCAGAAAGAAGGGTCGTTTACGTCTTGGATTTTTGGCGAAAATCGCTGCAAATGCGGCACTCCCGGTGCCTGGCAGCGCTCTGGCAGTAAATTGACTCAGCAGCATATAAGCCAGGAAATTAAACAGGTTCCGGTCTCAATAGATCTTGGTGAGCGCTACCAGGTGCAGACCGAAATTGGGCGGGGCGGCATGGGAACCGTCTACAAAGTTTGGGATCTCGTCAATAGACGAATCGTTGCCGTTAAGGTGATGCATCCGGATCTCGCAACAGATGAAACGGCGGTGAAACGATTCGAGCATGAAGCGCGAGCGGCCGGTCAATTAACACACGCCAATATCGTTAGTGTTTTTGGGATGGATCGCACCAGGGAAAATCGTCCCTACCTCATTATGGATTATTGCGACGGCGATACTCTGTCTACCTTGCTTGCTCTCCACGAAAAACTGGATCCCGAACGCGCTCTTCATATTTTTGTGCAGCTGTGCGATGCCATTGCTCACGCCCATGCCAAAGGAATTGTGCACCGCGATATCAAACCGGGCAATGTCCTCATCACCAAGGATCAAGGTGGAGCAGATGTCGTACATCTGGTTGATTTCGGTATTGCAAAAAACTTTGTTGTCACTCGTGAAACTCAGAATCTCACAACAGAGGGTGAGGTTTTTGGCAGCACGCAATATATGAGTCCGGAACAGTGTCTGGGCCTGACAATAGATGTGAGATCGGATTTGTACTCGTTAGGTTGTCTCATGTATGAAGTGCTGACGGGCTATCCGCCTTTTAACGGGGAGAACCCTGTGCAAGTGATTGCTGCTCACCTCAATGAGGAGATCGAAATATCGCCCGAGCTGGGTGTTTTCGGACCAGTGATTCGGCATTGCTTGCGGAAAGAACCATCTTTGCGCTATGCCACCGCGCAAGAACTGTTGAGTGATTTGTTGAGCCTTCAATCCGGTGGCAAAAAAATTGCAGACTCACGCCAGATGTATGAGCTGCATGTCCTCTATATGCCTGCTACACCACTCTTCTTTGTTAGTTGCATGGTAGGAAATCTCTTTGCTGTAGACCAGTGGGATTTATTTTTTGGCTTGGGAGTTGGCATTTGGTTCTTCTCAATTCTCTGGGTGCAAATGTATTCCGCACGATTGAGAGTGAATAGATTGAATAAAGAATTGCTGCGCAAGGAATATCTTGCCGCAACGCAAGTGGGGCTCTGGATATTGCTGTTTCTAATTGTGCTAGGGGCGCGATTCTGGCCGGATAAGGCCGAAGATTTTCCTATCTACTTCGGTTATTTTTGCCAGGTTTTTGTTGGTATGTTGTTGAATTTGTTATTGGCGTCAGGAGCCGTCCGCAATGCAGACAGGCGATATCGCGAAAAGACTTTGCTCACGCCATTTGATGTCTGGTCGAAGAATTTGGACAAGAAGATGTTCCCCTCTGCCTACGATAAAAAGGCAAGCGGCTAAGAAAATGACAGAACCATGGGTCTCTATAGTGCGGATGGTATCAGATGAGTCTGCCAGAAAAGCTCATCTTCAAGCTCAGCTTCTTCCTCAAACTCAGCTTCTTCCTCGATCCGGCTTTGCGCAGGTGCATTGCAAATAGGATCGTTAACACGGCTGACCAAGCCGATCTTCTCCATGCCGCGAATCACTAGCCACGAAACATCCAACTCAGAGGGTTTGATACCAGACCTGGCCGAACCGGGTGCGGCGTGATGATTGTTATGCCATCCTTCTCCCATCGCTAACAAGGCTACCCACCAGATGTTAACGCTATCATCTTCGGTGTCAAAGTTTCGATAACCAAGACGGGGAAGATGACAAAGGACATTGAGCATCACAGGCACTTGCATAGCGGTGCAGCCTGCCAACAGGCTTGCGGCTGCGATCGTCCATCCGAAACGAGCAAGAATTAGCGTCCGAAATAAAATATTGAACCCTACAACTAGTCCAGCGGCTCGCAGCAAATCGCCGTCTTGATCTAGAAAGCGATAGACAGGATCTTTATTGAGATCCTTAGATTGAAGAGTTGGGTTAACATGTGCCGGATAATGCCTTTTAGCTATCCATCCCCACCAAGCATGCAGCAAGCCATTACGAGGGGAGTGCGGATCAAGTGGAGTATCTACATAGCGATGGTGTGCCCGGTGGATTGTAGCCCACCACATTGGAGCACCTTCAAATGCAAGATACCCTGGCAACACCCAGAAATACTCCACTAGCTTATTGTTGCAACTGAAGGAACGATGCGACAACAGTCGATGATAACCAACCGTTACACCTAGCATATGCCAGCTATAGAAGCCAAAAAAAGCAGTAGCGAATTTGTACATACCAGGCTCACTCCGCTTAGATTTACGATTGATTTTGCTTTAAAAACCAACTCAAGTGTACGAAAAACATGGATCATGTACAAACAATTTTTTTCAGTAACGTGACTTTTATTCATAAAACCATGCTCAACATAAAAACTTCTACGTCCATAACTAAGGCGCGACAATACTACGATTGACGTGTAAAACCTTGCTCAAATAAGAAAGACCGTAAGTTCTTCAATTAGTCCTTCGATGGCAAATGGACCGTGTGCGACCACCGTCTGGTAACCCCTATGTTTCTCTTTTTGAGTTCCGCAATATCGGCTTTAATTATGATGGTAGAAAATGGGTGAGAGAATGTGGATCTCAAATATTCATAGGCGAAATTTGCCTAACGAAGCAGCGACTTGCTCATCAAAGTAACTACTAAAGGCTCGCCGAGTACATCTTCCTCTGTTGGGATCAGTGATGTTTGTGTGGTGTCTTATTCGGTGGCAAGAGAGAACATAGCTCACACCTTATCTGGTGCTCATAAATGCGCGGAATCTTTTATGGCCCATTCCATACGCGGAATCGTGTATGCCAGAGGTCACATTTCGCTCTTCCATTTTGACGATAGAGTAGGAAAACCAAATGGCAGAAAACAATTTTCCGCTTGATTGGTCCCGTCGTACCAAGCAGTTTAACAATTAGGAGAGACTCATGAAATTTCTTACCTTTTTGCGTCGAAGAAAACCTTCGATTTCTATCAGTTGCCTCTCTTTGGTTTACGGAACTTGCGAATAACTACCTTGATGTACAAGTAGCTTTAGGAGCAACTGCAGCGCCCGCAACAGCCAGCTTGAACGTTGTGTATCCGCGCGTGGCTGCAGCGTACCTTACCAATTTGGCTATACACGACAACCATATTACAACCTGAGCACTCTTAGCCCGACTATAGTCTTTCGCTGCTGGCTTAGTGATCTAACTAACTGCATGTGGCGGCGCAGTAGCGTGCTCATGTTGCACCAGAGTGCACTGTCAGTGGTGTCGTGAACACCACCAAAAATGCACGCCTATTTGAGGTGCTAATGCATGCTATCGACTCAATTACATAACGTTGCAAGCGCTGTGCACACTAGTTATTCGAGACTTGCAGCGCTCACTTTTAGACCATCTGATCGCGTTGCCTTAATAGATCTTCTCAGGGCTGTGAGCATAGCGGTCGTCATGGCATCCCATTTTCAAGGTGGGAAAGGCGATCACGGAACACCGCTACTAGCCTTTCTTTCTGACGTGTTAGCCAACGTTGCAAAAAATGGATACTATGGCGTTTCTATGTTTTTCGTCATTTCTGGTTTTGTCATATCGCGAATGATCGTTCAGCGATACGGTGACTTGCATTTGATAAGCGTGCGGGATTTTTATGTTCGGCGCGCGGGGAGGATCTGGCCGCTTCTCTTGACCACTTTTGCCATCGGTTTGGCGGTAGTATTCAACTTTAGGGACGCACAAATTCACACTAACTCAGCACTCTATCAAATTTTTAGTCCGACAATGCAAATATTTGACGTTTGGTTCTATTTGTCCTCTCTGACGATGACCCTGAACTGGCTGTTGCTACAGCGTTCTGGAGAATACGGTTTACATTGGGCTATTCTCTGGTCTATCGCAATTGAAGAGCAATTCTATTTACTCTATCCCTTGCTTTTGCGACAAGGCCGTGGTCGCACAATGCTTACGGTTCTGCTATTCCTTGTTGGTATTGGTCCGATTGCTCGATGGATCGGATCATTTGCAGGAACCAATCGTGCTATCACGCAAAACTCCTTTGCCGGGTATGACCTGCTGGCAATTGGCGTTTTAACCTTTATGCTGCACCGAAAGTACAACACGCGGCTTGAATCTCGACGATTGTTGTCTACTAGCATTTGTGCGATCGGTTTTTGCCTAATGGTACTTATCTATTTCCTTACCGATAGTTCCAACTTCGCGCATTTGGTCTTCGCTCCCAGTCTCCTAGGTATCTCACTGTCCGCCTTTCTCCTCGGTGGTTTAGCGTTGTCGCGTCTGGAGACGGCTATTCCCTCGGTTCTAACTT
>CAJCIF010000423.1 GCA_903970355.1 Actinomycetota bacterium | reverse complement strand
GTGTGCTCTTCCGATCTCTCGGGCAACAGCTCTTTACCGGTGGTAGCGTTTCTAGTGGCGTCCTTAGTGGCACCTACTATCTCAACTTTAGCGGCAATACCTATACGAGAATCGGGACAGTTATTGATGCCATTGGCAGCAACCCAAATAATACGGGCAACTTCTTTAACCAATTTAGTGGTTCATCAGCCAACGTATTGAATTTCACAGGTGGAGTTGGCACATTGCCGCAAGGGGCATTCAAAGTCAGTCAGATTTTGGGAGTTCACCTTACCGGTTCCCAAAGCGCATATTTCAGCCAATACGCAAATGCAGGACGCGGTGGCTTGAATCAGGGAATTCTCAGAGGACCATCACTCAGCGGCAGTATCGCTGGCGGTGAATTCACTGGTTTGTATTATGGTCGCCCCTTCTTCAGCAGCACATACTTCAGAGGCGTAAATTCTCTGCTTGCATTCGGAAATGATCCGCTGAATACACTAAATGGACCAAGCTCCATTACGCTTTCGAGCAACCCAACGAGCTTCTTTACTTATCCCAGTGGAGTCCTTAAGACGGTCCTTGCCGGACAACAAAATTACACGATCTATCAGTCATTCTTCGGCTCGCCATTCTTTTCGACCGGAGCTTTCATAAAGACCATCGGTACGGATCCGCTTAACTTGAGCAGACCGTCCAGTTTGATGGCAACGTTCCCGGGTCCAACGTATTACACTCTGCTAGGAACGAAATTCCACTTCTAAAAAGTGCTCTTTAAGGTCTATGTGAAAGGGCGGTATGCAAATACCGCCCTTTCGCTCTTCATGCAGTGGGTGAATTGACGAGATAGAGTTTTTTGAGAACTTGGTTTTTGATTGATTCGAGGAACTTCTCATCAAAACCTTGTTCTTGAAACGGAATGCACATCATTCGCTGTTCCAACGGCTCGCCTGGCACAAAGGCCGGCACTGGATAAGTTATGAGTGACAAGGCGCCTAAACGTTTGTAGAATCCTTCTCTTCTTAGTCTCAACTTCGCTTCAATTTCCGGTGTATCGCTCTGAAGAGGAGATTTTATGTCCCCGAACAATCCCAGTCGATCAGGGTAATCGCGCTTGAGCTGAAGAATCAACTCATTGATATGCTTGGCTCCCCAGCCTTCTGACTGCCGCTCTGGCAGGGTTCCTATGTAGGAAAGCCAGAGAACATTCTCAATGCCTAAATGAATGAGCGAAAAGGTTACTGCTTGTCCATCCACCCGCGTTATGTGCAAGAGCCTCAGATTGTTCGCCAGACCTTCCTTCAGGCGACCGAGCGGCACTCTTTCAATGGGAGGAATAACTCGTTCGTATATGACTTGCCAATCTGTTTCATCGTGACTGCCAAGCTGGCACAAAACAATGGCCATAGGTCGAATCCTCAAAAATATTAGGCGTTGACTGGCGCAATTTTAGCTTGAACGTAAAAGAGCGGTGTCGCCACCGCCCTTTTGATCCCCCGGATTAAACTTTGAATGTCGCCTTAGGCTCTTCCCTTTTTTGCTTCTTTGCCTTCTTGTTGTTGGGCTGCTTTAAGTAGACCGCCCATGGCAGTGTTTATAGGAATTACTTTCCAGCCGTTGTACTCGTCATTGGCATTCTCTGTTGCCTTTTCTTCTTGTTTTTTTTCCGGGACGGCTTTTAGCCCTTTACGCTTTTTTTCGTTAGGCCTAAGGAGTGCAGCCAAACCGGATGTGGAATGTTCTGTGGTTTTTTCAACTTGTTTGTTTACGAATTCGCCAGCCAATTCCTTCAATTTGTTAGAGGGTTTCTCCGCTGATTCCGGTTGTGTGATCGCTACAGGTTCAGCTGGGGCTTGGGTTTCGATTTTCTCGAACAGGAGTGAACTTGCTCGCAGATTGTGGATTGTATTGTGCCTTCCGTCCTCTATGGAATTCGAAGATTGCTCTTGCGTTAGCTGATCGATCAGTTCTTGAGCGGCGATTCTTGCCTTTTGAACAGCGGCTGCGTCTATTTTTGTCGACGTGATATCGGCTTCACGTGCTGGTTTTGCCTGCACGTCTTGCTCAAGCACAGAGCTTGTGGAATTGTCCTCTTTCATGTGTCACTCGCTTTGGGTTGCCGGGGAAATTTGGCATCCAACCTGTCAGTTCGATATCTCGAATATAGTTTTCAATTGTGAAAACCAAATGAAAAGCCAAACCAGGCTCTTGTCGCACATGCGTGACTACTTAAGAGCGTCTACAGACGGCGGATTGTGAGGGACTTCGCTTGCCAGAAACCTTTCTACGATTTCCTGAATCACGATATCTGGATGTTCCTTTTCGATTGCTTCGGCTGGAAACTCTTGTAAGGGCCAGTAATAGCTGATTCTTCGGAAATAGTTCGATAGATAGAATCGGACGTTTTGAAAAAATGAGTCTCTCAGGGCAAGGGCTTTTGGCAAATTTTTCTTATCGACTTCGGTGGCGAAAGGTTCATGGGTACGCTGTGGAGCATCAAGCGGTGGGTGAGGCATGTCTTTTGAATCATGCCAACTGAAATTGCCATTTGGCACAAGCAGTACTTGCTCTTCTTTGAGATAGTCGTTCAAACCTAGCATTCCAGCCAGATCTCCATTTGTCAGCTCAGAACGAACTATCTTTGTATCGTTATCGGAGACACTCGCAAGAGAAGGAAACCAATCCGTAATGGCATTTACGATCACAGTTGTAGCTCTACGGGCGCCGACGAAATTCCAGTGAGAATCGGTTTTGAAATAGATAGGCTGGAATTTTTCTGTTTTTTTGGCCCTTAGCATTGATTCTCTTAAATCGAGCGTGCGCACGCCTGTTTTTGTTCGCATAGCATCAATGAATTGATCGAGGCGCGATTCTGCCCTGATTGGTTTGAAGTAGTCCGGAAAATATTCCGGGTAAACAGTGCATTTGCTCGGCGCAATCACCACAATGTATTTGATGTTTCTCTTTGCTAACCAGCGCCGCCTCGCTTCCAGTACGCGCGTCCACTCAGACAATTCATTCGCTGAAAAAAGCGGGTCGTGCCTGAGAGTGACTTTGTCAGACTCATCTGACAAGAAGAGCCAGTCATCTTTGCCAACAAACACGCAGGGGTGCGTAGATGTTCGAAAGAGACTCCACTTAGCGATGCTGTCCCATTGCACAAGTTGTGTTCGGTATGCAAAATTATCGTTCAGGAATTTTTCGAATGCCGGCGGAAAAGTAAGCAGATCCTTTAAGTGATGAATTTTCGGTATTGAAGCCAATGCCCGTTTTTCATCCACTGAAAAGTTGGCTTTGGAAATCCCGCAGCTTATTGCTGTCAAAAGAAAAAGCACCACCAGTGGTGCTATAAACAGCACTGCCGTGAAATGATTTTCAAGCCGTCTTTTAGATGCGTCAAATTTATCCGGCTCCATGGAGGGCCGAATTTGCGCAACTGATACACCTGAAAGAAGTCTGAGCGCCATTTCCTGCTCACTTTGCAACATGCAGCTTACTCGAAACGGCACTGCTGGGAATTAATGCTCGCTAATTCACCGGGCTTACACGCCCTCCAAAAGCAATGATGCTAAGATGGCTTACCTTGGCGGTTTGCATGAGAGCCCGCTGTAACCAGGGATATGACTAACTTTCGGCATCACATATGAGGCTTCTTCTTGTTGAAGACGATGAGCGTATAGCCACTCCTATTAAGGAGGAGCTTGAGTTTCAGTACTATATTGTGGACAAAGCGTCGGATGGCGAGCAAGCACTCAAAATGGCGCGCAAGATTCAATATGACCTCGTTCTTCTCGATCTTTTGCTCCCGAAAACCAATGGCATGACGGTGTGTAACACCCTCAGAGCAGAGGGATATTTGCAACCAATTTTAATGATGACAGCCCTGGGAACAACGCCTGACAAGGTAATGGGCCTTGATGCTGGAGCGGATGATTACATAGTTAAACCATTCGACCTGGACGAGCTAATGGCTCGAGTACGGGCCATGCTGCGCAGGGGACCGGGTCAGGCGGTTCCGAAGCTGCAATGGGGTCAAGTGACGCTTGATCCAGTTAGATGTTTAGTTACCTTTAAAGACAAACCAATCACACTGACCGCAACTGAATATAGGCTCTTTGCTTTTTTTCTCCGTCATCCGGATGAAACCTTTAGTAAAGAAGCCATTTTCGAAAGGTTGTGGTTACCTGGTGAAGAATCGAGTACAGATGTGATAAAAACCTACGTGAAACTCTTGCGGCGCAAATTGAGCGATGCAGGTGTTCCAGTAGATCCGCTTGAAACCATATATGGCTTTGGATACCGCCTTAAGTCCTATCAATAACAAAGCAATTCGCAGATTGATCGCTGCCAATCTGCTGGTTTTTGTATTAGTTCTCCTTACATTCTGCGCAGGAGTATATTTTTTCTCTGCAGCCAAATTGCACGGGGATCTCAAACAACGTTTGGCGATGTTTAATGGCTCTTTGATAGCCTCAATCGATCCAGACGAAATAGAACCCGATATTTTCGAATCTACGCGTACGGGGCAAACTGCTTTACCTCTCGAGCGTATGAAACTGGAATGGTATTCCAAGGACGGAAAAATCCTGAAGGAAAAGGGCAGCTTGCCGGCGAAAATTCCTTTTTCGGCAATTGCAAGTTACCAGCAACAAGATGATCCTCCTGCCCTCGCCCTTACAACCCCGGGTATTGTGCGCGGTCAACTGATGGGTTTTATGCGCACATTTGAATCTTACGCGGAAGCTGATCGCGAGCTGGCTAGACTGCAAACCGGACTGGCCGTTGGAGTAGTGATCGCTTTTGCGGTGAGTGCCTTAGGGATATTGTGGCTAACCCAACTTTCGTTGAAGCCTCTCGATGAAGCATTTCTGAAGTTGAAACGCTTTACCGATCATGCCTCCCACGAATTGCGCACGCCTCTTACTGCAATACAAACAAACATCGATTTCGTTTTGAAAAGATCTGAAGGCATTGAACCCACCTATCGCGAAAAGCTGGTTACGGTGCAGAATACAGCCAAGCAGATGACCGTCTTGACCAATGAGCTATTGTTGCTGGCAAGGGCTGATCGAAAGGAAAGCCCCGCTGCGATGACTCCTGTCAATATTGGTCAACTAAGCGAAGAAGTTTTCGAAACGGTTCGGCCATTGGCTGGACAGAAATCAATCGAACTTGCCCTGGAGCAGAAGAAAAGCCCTGTAGTGAAAGGGAACCGCGAGGAATTGAGAAGCATCCTGAATAACATTCTTCAAAATGCAATTGAATACACACCAACCAAAGGCAAGGTAGTTGTAACTATAGATGAGCATGAAGGTAATGCTCTTGTCGAAGTTAGTGATACTGGTATTGGTATCGCAGCAGACGACATCGATAAGATATTTGATCGCTTCTGGCGTGCCGATCGAGCTCGAACGGCTCGCGCAGGCGGTGCCGGCTTAGGACTTTCCATTGCAAAAACATTTGCCGAGCAGCATCAAGGAGATATTGCAGTGAAAAGCATGCTGGATGAAGGAAGTATTTTTACCGTTCGAATCCCGTGTGGAAAAAATTAGGCAATCGCTTTAAAGACAGCATTCTTAATCGCTTTTCTGGCAGGCATTTCAACGTATTTGTGCATTTGTTTGGAAACCACAATCAAAACTACCCAATAGGCAAGGATCGTAGTTTGTGCTTCAAGTTTGGATGTACCTGTCCAATAGACTTGGAACCAGAGTAATACCGGATAATGCAATAAATATATTGAGTAACTGATATCTCCCAGTTTTACCAAGTAAGAAAGACTGAGAGTTCGCGCAATTAGCCCACTTTGAAGAGAGAGCGCAAAAATAAGCAATGCATCGGGTATGCTGCCGTCGCAGAGTGAAGCCCAGAGAGCAAGCGGACGAACGAATTGATTGTGAGAGGTATAAACGAGGTTTTGCAGTGATGCAGCCGAGATAACTGCAACTGCCAGAAGACCTATGGCCGCGAGTTCAAGAAAAGTCACCAGATAAGTGCGATTCATAAGGACATTTCGATATTTGAGCATTGCTCTGCAAGCAATCATTCCTAAGAGAAATTCAAAAAGTCTTGCTAAGGGGTTTACGGTCAGCAGCCACGAAATAACGCGGGTAGAGCTTACATTTTCAGGAAACCAGTTGCATAGAAAGGCCAGGATTAGACTGACTGCAAGAGTCGACATGCAAATCAGGGCACAGACGTACCATTTGCGTCTAAAAACCTGAAGCAAGAGAGGGAAAAGCAAGTAGAAGCAAAATTCGGTTGAGATGCTCCATGACGGTGTGTTCAAAGAATGGTAGTAGCGCGGATATGGACCCAATGAGTGCAACATCAGAAAATTCATGATCACGATTCCGAGAAACGAAATCGGTTTCGCGTTAAACCAAACCATTGCCGGCAATGAAAGCATGAACAGAATATTCGTGGCTGCGTGAGCCGGCCAAACGCGTGCCACTCTGGCACCGTAAAATCGCAAAACTGCTTTCCAGTCTGCAAAACCAGCGCCGTAAACATAGGTAAGTACGAAGCCGGACAAAACAAAAAATAGTGAAACGCCTTGCACCAAGCCAAAAAGAGTCACTTCGTTGGACAGCTTCAATCCATAGAGGGTATGACACCAGACGATCATTGCTGCTGCAAAAAATCGAAGTGCAGTCAAAGAAGTTATTTCTTCGTGACCGGCTACTTGCGTGTCGGTCACAGGTCGTTCAATTACCAAAGATGCCATTCTCAGTACAAAAGTGAAAAAGTAGAGAAAAGTCTAAGCCATGATCTGGCCCATTTTCACTACTTTTTCACTAGAATTACTAGGAATTCATTGTGGCGTTGTAGTATTCGTAGCCTCAAGCTACGCTAGTAGTAGGTCTGAACTGTTTTGAATTTCTGCTCATCAATGTGTTTCCCCGAGAGCTCACTGGGACGGCTTTATATCGAAGACAAATATGTCAACGAGTTGTTCTTTGCTGATGCAAAAGGAAAAGTGACTGTTCCGCGTCCCGTTACTCTAAGAGTACGAGTAGATATCGAATCGGATCTTTCTTCACTGGCGCACCTGGAACCGGATGCGTTGAAATCCCTATCACTTGCAAACTGTCCGATCAAAGACGGCGAACTCGAGCACATTCAAAACCTTACAGGCTTACGTGAGCTACATCTCCAACACACTGCAATTACAGGACAGGGCCTGCAATATTTAAGTCGTCTCAAATCTCTTCGAGTACTGACATTGTGGTGGACGAAACTTAGTGTAGATGCCTTCAAGCACATAGCAGAACTGGAAAGCCTTGAAGTGCTCACCCTGAGCTGTTCAAATACGACAGACAAAGTGATTCCTGACTTGGTGAAGCTCGTCAATTTGCAGGATTTAGATCTTTGGGGAAACCAAATTACCGATTTATCAACCGAGTCGTTGGCAAAGATGTCTTCCCTACTCGTTCTTGGACTTGCCGATACATCCATTACGGACAAGGGCTTGGAAAATCTTGCATCATTGTCCAATCTCAAGTCTCTTAACTTGAGTCAGACAAACATTACCGATAACGGCTTACAGAGTCTTTCCACTTTAACGAAATTGGAAGAATTGGATATCAGCAACACACGAATTTCCAATAAGGGTTTGAAATTGTTAGCTGTTCTAAAAAATCTGAAGAAAATCAATTTAGAAAACACAAGAGCTAGTCTCGCAGAATGCGTTTGAATTCTCGTAACGGCACCGTCAACTTCCAAGAGCGACTACTCAATAGCTTCGCCAAATGGTTTTCTAGTTTGATTCGCTCGGCTTCGTGTTCTCTTTTCAGTGCATAAATTTCTTCGACCCTTTCCGCATTTGCAAGCAGTGCGTAAAAGGACAATATTTTGAAACAGTTAAAGTCTGCTGTTGATTCCGATGCAGTACTTTCAACAGCCAATAAATCTTCAATACGAATGCCGCTGTTCTTCGCCAAGAATTTCAAATGCGAAGAAGAAGCATCAACAACTGTGCGCGCATAGCTTTCCGGAGAAATGTCGAAGTTATTCAGTTCGTTTCTGTATTTGTCTCCAAGCTTCAACATGTCCAGTGCGAATCGCAATCCCTTTGCATTTTTAGTTGTGGTGCTTCCGGAATGATGGCGAAATTTGCAAACAATCTTGTTTAGATAAAAATATCCACCATTTTTAGCTAGTCGTATCCAGAAGTCTATATCGCCCAGGTGATAAAGGTTTTCGTCGAAACCACCTTCTGTAGATTTGTCATTTTTGAAAGCGACCGCTGAAGGTTCTCCAATTTTATTTTGCAATGTCAAAAGATTGTCTCGAAGAACTTCGTCGTAATCAAACAATTTATCGCTCTTGCAATTGCGAAGAAAATCCGTTGTTTCGCCTGATTCATCAATGATTTCACGGACTCCGCTCACTATTGAGACGTTTGGATTATCCAAAAAGGCCTGATGCAACAATTGAAGTGTATCTGGCAAAAACAGGTCATCTTGAGCAAATGGTTTAACGAATTTCCCTGTCGCTTTATTGAGGCAAGCATTGTAATTTCCGAACAAACCCAACTGTTTCGGATTTCGCCATATTTTTACGCGTGCGTCCTTGCTTTCATATTGGGCGAGTATTGATGCGGTGCTATCAACTGAACAATCATCGCTTATGAGCAATTCAAAATCTTTATAGGTCTGCGAAAGCACGCTGTCTATGGCATCAGACAGAAATTTCTCACCGTTATAGACTGGCAAAAGGATGGAAAACGTTGGCATTGATTTGATCCGCGGGCCTTTAAAAATTCTAGCTCATAAACTTAAGAGCATACACCACCTGTAGCCGATAGTCTGATATGTCTTGTCAACCACGAGTTTGATACTAGATGTAGTGGCTTAGATATTATTTTTTCTGCAAAAGTCTTTTCAACCTTTTTTGGAATTTGCAAACGCGTTATAATCGTGCCTGCGAAATGACGTAGGGAGAGATCTTGGGAAGAAGACGCCCACAGGCTCAAAGTATGGTTGAGTACGCAATCGGCATCGGTTGCGTTGCCGCTGTCTGTATGCTCGTTGTAGGTGGGCTTGGCTTGTGCGCCAATGACATCGGCGTTCAGGTTTTGTATAACATTAACGCTCCAAATGACCAGTCTAAGGACGCATCCACCTCAAGCGTAATGGGAATGTATACATTTGGCGTGTCCGGCAACAGCAATGCGCCGTGGAAGCCGCAATAGCGTAGTTCTTCAAGCTTTCGAGTTATCTTGCCGCAATTACGACGGCGTTACAACCACGATCTTTTGCTTCAACCAGTGCATCGCAAGCAGATTCGAGTAAGCCATGGGCTTCAGTGCTGTGTGATGGGTAGCTGGAAACTGCAAGGGTAGCCGTTACTTTGATTAAGCGGCCAGCGGCATCTTTTACTTCAAGAGATGAAATTTTACGGCGCACGCGTTCAGCCACAATTGCTGCCCCGTCTGCATCGGTTTCATGAAGAACAGTCACCAGCTCTTCACCACCCCAGCGGGCAGGCATATCTATTTCACGCACGGATGATTTGAGAATTTGTGCTACCTGGATAAGGACATCATCTCCAACTTCATAGCCGTGTTTGAGATTAATCTCGCGCAAATGATCTATATCTATGAGCATCAAGGAGAGTGAATATCCCAGTCTGAGTGCGCGCTTCAATGAATGAGTAAGATGCTCCTTAAAGACGTGCCGATTGGGCAGGCCGGTGAGCGTATCAGTTCCCATCATTTCCTGGACACGAGCTTCCAGGTTTGCCAATTGATGTTTTAGTCCATCTATCTCGCGTTCTTTGTCACGCAGGGCGCGTTCCAATTGCACGTTTTGAGCTTGCAAGGTCCGCAAATGAAGTTCATTTTGCTTGTGGCGAGTTTGACCATGAATCGATTGCAACACGTGTGCTATGTGCGCCTTCATTGACTACTCCATAAAAACAGAATTTCGAATATTACCGACACCGGTACGAGACACCGTATATAAAACGGGCTATATGACCGAGTTTTGCGATAATCTTTGTTCGACGCCCTGTATATTAGCTCCAATTAGGAATTAATGCTAGTTATCATGGGGGAAACCCGCATTTTTAATTTATCTCGGTGCGGGCCACTTCTTTTTTACTGTACGGATCGAGCAAGACCAGCCAGTACTTTTGGTTTTTGGGCCCAACCATAAACGTCAATCGCTCCGATCGCGATTCGTGAGGAGGCACTTGTTGTTTCAGTCTCGAAATCATAGAGAGTGCAGGCAAAAACGGCTTGTCGCCTTCAGATACCACTGCTATGTTGAAAAAGCTGTATGGCTTAGTGGTGCCGTTGTATATAGTTGCGTCGAAGCTAAGTAACCGCATTAATTTGTCGCCGAGCGGATCCTTTTGAAATCTCGCATCCTTAACACCCAGATTTAAGTTTTTGGCCGGTGCCGCCTGCACTTGTGCAGTGGGCAGTGCTGTGGGATTGAAACCAGGCAGCGTAATTGGTTCTGCGGTAGTTAGTTTGATGGCATCTCCCGCCAGATAAGATCGGATTTCCCCTTTGCGCTTAAGTGAA
>CAJCIF010000422.1 GCA_903970355.1 Actinomycetota bacterium | reverse complement strand
TAATGTTGATGGAAGGCATAATATACGCATTGGTGCCCCCAGCTCCTTTCCCCTTCGCTAAGCGCCGACCGCTCCTCTTAGTAATGCACTCCTCTATGAAAAGTGACAATCAGGAATTGAGGACCGGAATGCCATGCGTGGAGCAAGAGCATCTGGAAGCCGAGTACCGCCGTTGCCTTTTGGAAGGCGATACGGACGGTATGGCGCGAGCCCACACCGAATTGGTGGAGCTGCTCCAGAAAACTAAAGATTCCGAGCCCGAAACGGGGCCCGATGCCAGTGACAAAAACGGTGCAGGCGCTGTATCAGACGAATTGCAGGAAATAATTCGCGCCGCTCGAGAACAGGCAGCGAGGGCCCAGCAAGAAGCTGAAAGTCTCGAAGTTGAATATGAAGCCCGGCGTGCCAAAGATATTGCTGAGCGTTTAAGCGGAGTGGACATTCCGATATTAAGTGCAAGCGCCGAAGAGGAAATTCGGGCAGAACTTGCTGCCAAATCAAATGGTAAGGTGGAAACCCCGGAAACGGTAGCTCCAACTGAAAATCAAACAGTGGAAACTCCGGAAACGGTAGCTCCAACTGAAAATCGAACAACGGAAACTTCGGAAACGCTAACTCCAACTACAGATCGAAGTGTTGAAACCTCAGATACACTCAAACCAATAGATATTTCCGGCACTTCGGCCGAATTCATTCCACCGTCCGCCAATCTTCCAGTAAGAGTGCCCGGCACGTACTACGAAATTCTTGGTATTGATCGATTTACAGACGGTGCCAGAATCGAAACAATATTTTTGAAGAAAGTTCGGAATTTACTACGGCACGGACCGTTATCTCGTCATGACCGGCAAACGTTAATTACCCTTTCTGTCGCGCGCGATATTTTAAAAGACGAAAATAGCCGAGACGATCACGATTTTCGACTGCTTGAACGGGCAAGGCAGGCAACTGCAGTGAGCAGGCGCGCCAGCGAAAGAGCAGAACAAGAAAAGAAGAACAAGGAAATTGTTATCGAAGCTGTCCAACTAACCGACATTATCGAAGAAAGCGAACTTCAACTTGCTCGCGAAATGCACGATCCAAAATCGCTTCATTCCTTTGCTGAGTTTTTGATTGAAAACGAGATGGTGAAGCGGGTTGAGCTTGAGTCCGCCATCATGAGCCGTGCCCTTCTCAAACAAGGACGTTTGCAATCAGCACCACTCAAACAAGCTTTCAAAGCAATGCGCAATCTTGGCGTTGATTTTGTGGACTCACTTTTAGTCAGTATCGATACCAATTTGGACGAAATACTGGCACTGGCAAAAGAGCTTCAGTTACCCGCTCTGCAAAAGCAAGTTAAAATCCGCCTGGATGTTAATAGTACCACTGGTGGTGAACTAGATGCATTTCCTTCCTTCGACGACGAAGAAACGCAATTGGCCCAGAAGGCTTTAAGATCTATGCTTTTAGCAGACAATCAAGATCAAAACTAGAAGGGAATCAAATTTTCAATGAGTGTTGATGAAGAAACAAAATTTCTGCAGTCGCAATTGGAAGGACTGGAGTCTATTTTCTTAGAGCTGATGCCCTTTGGTGTCCCGCTTAAAAGACGCAATATTCAGGACTATTACGACAGTCGTTTTGACTGGGCGGCTAAGCCCACCTTTTCAGTGAGCAAAAACGAATTGCGTCGCCAGTTCAACACTAAAGCCAATCAAGTGCGCAACATAGTTGATGGTGCCGAAACTCTTGGAAATGTGCAAAACAAATTCAATCTTGTATATGCAGCTGGTTCTTTGCCGACAGAGCGGCAGTCTAATTTGGATGAAGACATAACTGAGTTTTGTGCCGGACTACTGGAAGAAGAAGTTGTAAGCGACGTACTTCTCGATCGCATTATGGCTAAGAAAAATATCTCGCCTGCGGCCGCAAGAACACTATTAGCTGCCGTTATGCTCGTTAATTCGACAGAAATAACGGTTGATGAGTGTGTGGTGCCGTTGCAAGAATTATTGGGCAGATTGATCGAATTTGTTCGAATGGGCAATTTTTTACCAGTCGGAGATCCCTTCTTGCAAGAAGCGCTGGTCTTCGCTGAAACCTGGAACGCAGAAACCCCGCCAGTAAATTAGGCAGGGTCTTTGCGATTGGGTTGGGCAAACCTTTTTAAGATCTGGACTAAGATCTCGATTTAGTGTCCGTGATGGCCACCAAAGCCACCGAAGTGGTGGTGATGATGAGGCATACCGGGCACACTCTCTAATCCTTTTCTGTACTCTAAATCACGCAGTTGCTTGCGCTGATCGACGGTCAAAACATTGGCCATTGCAATCAAGTTTTCGGCTTTAAGAGTGCCGATGTCCGACTTAAGACCATTGATTTCACCTTGCAGTGCACGTACCTGTCCTGCATCTACATTGTTTTGAATGAGCAGGTCTTTCAATTTGCGTTCTCTGCTTTTCAGTGCAGTGATTTTAGGACCGAGTGAATCCATGAATGAACTTTTCAGTCCATGCAATTTTTCAAGCTGGTCGTCACTGAACGAAGAAAATAAAGCATGAAATTGGCTTCTTGGTCCGTCTGGTGCGCCGCCGCCTTCATGCAATGCAGCGGTTATTGGCCCGTTTTCAATTGGAAAAGCTTCCATTGGCAATTCTTCCGGGCTGGTTGCCATTGCGGTGAGTTCGTAGGGTTCAGCACCGTCGGTGGCTTCTTGCGCAAAAGCAGGATAGGCCATGCTTGTCAAAGCTATAGCAGATGACAAAAGTGTAGTTAATCGAACGATTTTCATAATAATCAGTACTCCATATCCATTTCCCACACCGGGTTGATATTCCCTTTAACGTTGGACGGTCAGAAAAAGTTCAAAGATTTGCAGAAAATTTTTTGCTTTCTAAGCTGACGAGACCGTACAGTAGTGCTGACGGTATTTTACGGCGTGGTGGTTGACTTCTTGGTAGACACAAAAACAAGCGAAGTCGTACAAGGTCGGACCAATTACCGCTGGATTATCATTGCGCTCGCCTTTGCAATAACACTCGTCAACTATCTCGATCGATCCGCCATTTCCTATGCCATTGGGCCTTTGCGGCAAGAGTTCGGGATCAATGAGGCTCAGTTCGGCATAATTGGGGGAGCCTTTGGCTTAGGCTACATGATTATGACGGTAGGGGGCGGCGTTCTAGTCGATGCTTTTGGGGCGCGCCGTATATGGTCCGCTGCTGCCCTTTTCTGGTCTTTATGCACAATGTGCATGGGCGTTGCCAGCAATTTCGAAGGCTTGTTTTTCCTCCGCACTACACTTGGAATTGCAGAGGGTCCGCATTTTCCTTCGCTCACCCGCGTTGTTGCCGATTGGCTACCTATTGAAGAAAGAGCACGGGCGACAGCAGTTGGCTTAACGGCCGTTCCATTTGCATCCGTAATTGGTGCTCCGCTCATTTCCAGCCTGATCCTCAGT
>CAJCIF010000421.1 GCA_903970355.1 Actinomycetota bacterium | reverse complement strand
CCATCTATCGCAGACTCAATTAGCTGAATCGAGCGATTTCCATCGTTCATACATCAGCGATGTCGAACGCGGTTACCGGAATATATCTCTACGGAATCTCAGTCGTCTCGCTACAGCGCTTAAGGTACCTGCCTCTACCCTGTTACTACTGGCGGAAAAGCGTTCGCTGGCTAAGATGAAGCCGAAAGAAGAATAACGACGTAGCGGTAGTTTGATCCCAGGCCGCAATTACCATACTCGGCACTACGTAGGCGTTGTTTATACGATGCCGTCGCGCAATGCTTTGATTGCTGCTTGGGTACGATCTGTTACTGCCAATTTGTCCAAAATGTGCTTAATGTGAGTCTTGACGGTTTCCAGTCCAATGATAAGCCGGTCGGCAATCTGCTGGTTGGAAAGTCCTTCCACCAGTAAATTCAACACTTCCAGTTCTCGCGGTGAGAGCGATTCAGCAATGGGCGAGGTTGCGTTGGTTGAAGGCAAACGGGCCGTTGAAAGGACATTTACAACCTTGCTGGCAATAGCAGTGTCCAGCCAGAAGTCACCTGCATAGACTGCGCGAATTGCTGTAAGCAGCCTATTCTGATTGATGTCCTTGAGAGAATATCCATTTACTCCGGCTGAGAGTGAGGCAAAAATGTCTTCATCATTTTCGTGCGAAGTAAGCATGATGATCCGCATTTCAGGATTCTTCTGCCGGATGCGCTTGGCGGCCTGTATACCGTCCATAACAGGCATACCTACATCCATCAGTACAACATCAGGCTGCAATCGTTCCGCAACGGTGATTGCTTGCTCACCGTTGACTGCCTCGCCCACGATACTGATATCTTTCGCTTCATCCAGTAGGTATTTCAAACCAATCCGACTGAGCGGATGATCATCAACCACGAGGACTTTAATTAGACTCAGTTCTGTGGTCATTATTTAGGAATTTGATTTCTTCGCGACCTTCGCAGCCTTTTTCTCAGCCTTGGTTTTAGCTGGCTTTTTCTTGACTTCTTTTTTTTGCTCTTGGTTTGCCTTGCCCATTTTTGGCCTCCCTTTCCTCTAACTTGCTTCCGCTGATTTCACCGCATCCGATATCAGTCTAATTTATGGAGCGGGTTCCTTCAGCAAACTGTTGTCGATACACTCTAGCGTAATTTTCGTTTCGCTGGAGAAGAACTGCATGAGTTCCCTGTTCAACTAATTTGCCGTTTTGTATGACAAGTATAACGTCTGCGGCGAGAACCGTTGAAAGTCTGTGAGCAATAACCAAGCTGGTTCGTCCTTGCATTAATGGTTTGAGCGCTGCTTTGATTAGGCTTTCGTTCTCGGAATCAAGAGAGCTGGTTGCTTCATCTAAAATCAAGATGCGAGGGTTCTTTAAAAGTGCGCGTGCGATGGCTAATCGCTGTCTTTCGCCTCCACTTAACTTATGACCGCGCTCACCTACTATTGTTTCGTAGGAAAGAGGTAAAGAGCGGATATAGTCGTCAATATTTGCAGCCTTGCACGCCTCAATAAGTTCTTGCATGGACGCGTTTGGGTTGGCGTATTTTAAATTATTGGCGATCGTATCGTGGAAGAGATAGGTTTCTTGCGTAACGTTGCCTATGTGGGCCCTCAGCGAAGCTAACTTCACCTGGTTGATGTCTACGCCATCGACGAAAATCTTGCCGTTCTGTGGTTGGTAAAAACGTGCTACGAGATGTGTGATGGTAGTTTTACCGGCTCCACTGGGTCCGACGATTGCCACCATCTGGCCCGGCTTTATAGTGAACGAGATGTCCTCGAGAACCGGTCGATCGGGGGCATAGCCAAAACTCACCTTATCGAAAACCAGTTCACCGCGGACTGATGTAAGCTCAACAGCGTCAAGGGGATCGGAGGCGTCTTCCGTGTCTTGATCGAGATATTCAAAAATTCGTTCAAATACAGCCAGAGCACTGACAATTTGTACTTGTATGCCAGCCAATCCCGAAGCTGGACCATATAGCCTGTTCAATAAAGCTGCAAAGGTTACGATTGTGCCCACCGTCAGGTTGTGGCCAATGGCCATCCAGCCGCCGGCATACCAGACAATGGCGGGACCGATGATGATCATGGCGGCAATGAGGGCCATGAACCACCTGCCAATCATTGCCAACTTTATTTCGAGATCCATGAGCTCCGTTCGCGTACGATAGAAGCGTTCGCTTTCAAACTGTTCCTGCCCGAATGTTTTCACGAGCATTACACCGGAGAGGGAAAGTGTCTCTTGCGTCAAGCTCTCAACCTGATCGCGTTTTACCCTGGTAAGTTTTCGGGCTTCGTACATGCGCCGACCAACCGGCCAGAGCGGCCAAATCATAAGAGGAATAACGGCAATTGAAATGAGGGATAGTCGCCAATTGAGGGCAAAGATGGTGACGAGTGTGGTACCCATAATTGCGAAATTAGTGGCAATGGACACGAGAGTGCCTGAGACCACATTAGAAATGCTGTCCACGTCATTGGAAATCCGGTTCATTATTTCGCCGGTTTTCGTTTGTGTAAAAAAGGCGATGGGCATTTTTTGCAAGTGCCTGACGAGATTGGAGCGCACATCGCGCATAATTCCTTCGCCGACAAGTGCGTTTAAATAGCCTTGAACGATTCCCACCAGGCTGATACAAAGAGCGGCACCGATCATTGCGCCTACCCAGACATTTAAGAGATAAATGTTTTGCTGCGGAATAGCCTGGTCAATCAAATATTTTGTCGCCAGGGGCGGTATGAGACCAAGCAAAGCTATCAAAGATATACAAGTGAGTATGCTAACTTGTTCCTTCCAATATGG
>CAJCIF010000420.1 GCA_903970355.1 Actinomycetota bacterium | reverse complement strand
CAACCTGCCATTTGCCTGCGCTTGTGCTAACTTTCTTTTAGTCCCTCAAATTTTCGATTTGCAACATGTCAGGCAATATCCTCGCCAATCGATATGAAATTCTTGAACTCATTGGTGAGGGAGGAATGGGGGTTGTCTACAAAGCCCGACAAATAAAAATGAATCGCATCGTTGCAATCAAAAGGTTGCACGATGATTATGCCGGCAATCCTAATGCTTTAAAGAGATTCGAGCAGGAAGCACGAGCGGTAAGCAGCCTGAATCATCCGCATATTTTAAGTGTCTATGACTTTGGTACAGACGAAGATGGACATCCTTTTTTAGCCACTGAATTTCTGCTTGGAAAAAACTTCGATGTTTTTCTCAATGAGGTAGTTCCTGTCCCAACAGAAATAGCTGTTTCAATTTTCGTACAGACATGCACCGGCCTAGAACATGCCCATCAAAAGGGCGTTATCCATCGGGATCTTAAGCCCAGTAATCTCATGCTCGTTGAATACGCAGGCGAAAATAATTTCGTCAAAGTATTGGATTTCGGAATCGCCAAAGTAATTTCTCCGGATGGAGCAAGTTCCGAGCTTACAAAAACAGGTGAGCTTTTTGGCAGCCCGCTCTACATGAGCCCAGAGCAATGCAAAGGTATGACTCTAGATGCTCGCTCGGACATTTATTCCGTGGGCTGCATTATGTACAAAACACTAACTGGTATTTCGCCACTGGAAGGCAATGATCTGGTTGAAGTTTTATATAAGCACGTCAATCAACTGCCATCCGGATTCAGTGAAACACTGCGCGTTCAGCCCATTTATGCAAACCTGGAACAAGTTGTCTTTAAGGCGATGGCAAAAGATCCAGAGGACAGATTTCAAACCATGGGCGAAATGAAAGAGGCAATATTGGCCGCCGAAAAGGGCGGCAACGAAGGAATAGTCTTGCCCGGTTATGCCCCGTTACCACTAAGCATTTCCGAAGAGCTGACACCGCATGCCTCTATGACTGCAATTGTGGAACCGCTGGAAGTCACTTCCGAATTTCCGGCCGTTGAAGAAGAGTCGCAGCCGCCCACAGACGATCCAAAGTCGGAAAAAGCCCCGGCACCACCTGTGGTAGAGCAGGCACACGCCTTTCAGGTTATGCCAACGGCTGCCGTATTGGGAGCCCTGGTTGTGATGAATCTTCTTGGTTGGTGGCTTTTCTATGGTGCAACGGTAAATTCCGAAAACAAAAACGGCTTTGAATCACAAATGAAATTGGGTCTTGAAAAATATCGTGAAGGAAATTACGCAGACGCTGCCAAGTATTCTCAGGAAGCCCTCAAACTGTCCAAAGATGCGGGTGAAAATCAAGAGCAGTACGGTTTGGTTTGGCCTCTACTGGCAAAGATTTATCAAGGTCAGGGCAAGATTGCAGAAGCAAAAGATGCCTGTGCAAAAGTAATTGCTTTTGAAGATGTGAAGGGACGGCCGGATTCACCAACGAAAATTGAAGCCCTGGAAAGAATGTCGGACTTGAATGCAGATACTGGCGACCTCCAGGAAGCAAGAAGCAATCTTCTCGATGCCCTAAAACTGCAACAAGGTAATCGCGCCAATGTTTCTAAAATCCAGCTGAGACTGTTCGAAATCGAATTGGCATTGAATCACAAAGCCGAAGCTTATCGTTATTACGAACGACTGGCTCGCATTAACGCAAAGGCAGAATTGGAAGATGAGGAGGCAAGATTGAGGCGCGATCAAGCCAGCTTAATGCTTTCAAGGCGCCGATTTTCAGATGGTGAAAAACTTGCACGTAATGCTCTTGAAACTGAAATTGCGGCCACAAATCAAAATCACCCTAAACTGGCTTCTTACTACAATGAACTCGGTGAAGTTTTATTGGAAGAAAACAAAAATGATGAAGCCTCTCAAGAACTGAATCAGGCCCTTTCCGTTTTGAAACCAGCGGTCGGCGAACAAAGCGTACTTCTAATTCCCATTCTCTATAATCTCGCTCGCGCTAAAAGTGATGCCGGCAAGTATGATGAAGCAGCGGACATTTGCCAACGAATTTTTGAAATAGGCGCATCATTAAAAAACAACGATCCGCGCCTGGCTAGAGCGCAATATCTATACAAAGAAGTGACAGCCAAAACTAAATCCAAACAAACCCCACTTTAAGAAGAACACATTATGCCTAACGGTAATAAAGCCACGCTCGATCAAGAAGCTCCAGACTTCGAACTGCAATCGGAATCCGGACAAAAGGTGCGTTTATCTGATTTCAGAGACAAGAAGATAGTTATTGTTTATTTCTATCCAAAAGACGACACACCAGGTTGCACCATTGAATCATGTGCATTTCGTGATGTGTACGAAGACTTCAAGGATCAAGGTGCAGAAGTAATAGGGATTAGTTCCGATTCTGTAGATTCGCACAAACAATTTGCTGAGAAGCACAAACTGCCATTTCTTCTTTTAAGCGATGCGGGCGGTAAAGTGCGCTCAGCCTGGGGAGTGCCATCAACACTTGGACTTTTGCCCGGCCGGGTTACTTACATCATCGACAAAAAAGGTGTTGTGCGGAACATATTCAATTCGCAGTTGGACGTGCAAAAGCATGTTTCGGAAGCAAAAAAAATGCTTGCCCAACTTCAGGCTGAATAACTCTAAGACTTCGCCATTTTGAGGATGGCCTGCCATTCCCCTTCCGTAACGGGCTGGATGGACAGACGGCTGCGTTGTAAGAGCACCATGTCTTTGAGGGCCTTCTGCTCTTTCAGCACCGGCAAACCAATTAGCTCTTTAAATGTCTCTACGTGCTTAATATCGACCATGTACCAGGTCGGCTTGGCTGGATTGCTCTTGGGATCGTAGTGGTGATCCTTTTTATCAAAAGCGGTGTGATCGGGATAGCCTTCTTTTACAACTTCAGCGATGCCAACGATTCCGGGCGGATCTGCATTACTGTGGTAGAAGAAAACCTGGTCACCTTCTTTGATTTCGTTCTTCAAAAAATTGCGGGCCTGAAAGTTTCGAACGCCATCCCAATTTGTTGTTTTCTTTGGTAAATGCTCGAGATCGTTTATTGAAAACGACTCTGGCTCAGATTTGAACAACCAGTAATTCTTTTTGGCCATGTGAATTTCTCAAAATAATTATCATTCTGCATTCGCAAATATGTTACCTCTTTCGTATAGGCGTCTTGGGATCAAATATGAGTTCAACCAACTTTTTCGAAACATTTGTCAACTGGCTAAAGCGAAATGCAATTTTAGCGGTCTGCATCATCCTGCCATTTTTTGTGGGAGGCTATCTGTGGGGCAAGAGTGTTGAAGATGATTACCAGGCCCGGCCGGCTTATGACGCATCGGAAAGACGCTGGAGCATAATTGAGGCTTATGGAGGCGGTGCTATTTTATTCGGCGCTATCGGTGCGCTTGTTTTTTACATTGGCTCTGCCGTTGTGAGAAAGGGTTAGCAGTGCCCTACAGTCCTCAAAGTACGGCCACTTACATAGCCTTCAACAAGCCATACGGTGTTTTATGTCAATTCACCCAACCAGATAATTCTGAAAAGCGCACGCTTAGCGAGTTTGGCTTTCCGAAAAACGTTTACCCTCTGGGGCGGCTCGATTACGACAGCGAAGGTTTGTTGTTATTGAGCGACGACAATAAGCTCAATCATCAACTACTCGATCCTTTCTTCGCCCACAAAAGAACTTATTTAGTACAGGTGGAAAACGTTCCATCCCAAGACGCACTCGCTGCGTTGCAAAGAGGAATTTATATCGAAGACTACCTTACCAAGCCGTGCAAGGCGAAACTGCTTGCCACTGAACCAGCACTTCCTGAGCGCTCTCATCCCATTCGGGTACGAAAGCATATTCCCACGGCATGGCTTGAACTGACCCTTACAGAAGGTAAGAATCGTCAAGTTCGCAAAATGACAGCCAAAATAGGCTGTCCCACCCTGCGCCTTGTGAGGGCGGCAATCGGCGCTCTTAGAATCCCGGATCTCGGCTTACAGTCAGGCGAGTGGCGAAAGTTAACAGTTCAGGAACTAAACAATGCCTTGTCGATTCTGTAGGGGAAGCCTCAGGAATCCAATTATTAGAAAAACGAGCGTGCATGCAGTTTCACAGTAATATATTGTCACTGCAATTGCGCAATATAGGAATGAGCAAATCAGCTCACTTCCGCATGCCTTGCAAAAAGAAAGGATCGATTATGGCTAAGAAAATGCTCTCCTGCTTCCTCTTTTTCACAACCGCACTGATGTTGCCGACGTCGGCATCCGCTTTCGATGCAACAACGGATGCTAATTTGAGACGATCTCGCGATGCTTTGCTGGATCAAGAACAACATTTGCGTGAGGCAGCCGATCGCATAAGCGATCAAATTTCCCGATTGCAACAACAACTTGGCACTGTTAACGATTATCTGCGCGATACCGACAACGCGCTAAGAGATGTAGATCGATCCCTTCGTAGCGAATAGTTCAATCTGGAATCCTCGAGGTTATCCAAATGAATAAAACGGCTGGCGCGTTGATTGTTCTGGCACTGATATTTCCAATGGCAAGCAAGGCCGCCCAGGAAAATCAAAGCAAAGAACAAAATCAATGCGTGGTATCAACGATAGATCCGCATCCGGCTTGCTCTGAATCTAGCGTAGTGATTGACACTGTTGAAAAGTTCAACCACTCCTACACGCACGGAGACTTTAAGACTTGCGCGGAATTGATTGAAGACAACTGCACAACGTTTGATGATGTGACGAAAAAATTGATCGTCGGACGACAAGCAATTTTGGATCATATGAAGGAAAAATGGGCAGCGCACGCACCCTCATCGAATGCACCACTTGCCTCTTTTGACATAACGACACCTTATGCAGAAGTGAAAGGTGACACAGCAACAGTTATCTATGTTGCCGTCAAAAAATACGGTGGCGAATATCCAGCTAAATTTGAATCACACATAAACTGCGTCTATGTCAAAAAAGACGGACACTGGCTCATGTCGCATTACAAATCTAGCTGGAAACGCGTTGGCTAAACGCTTATTCT
>CAJCIF010000419.1 GCA_903970355.1 Actinomycetota bacterium | reverse complement strand
AAAGTTTTCGGAAGCCTCACTAAAAGTGCTTGCAGCAAACCAGCGCACCCCAGCTCGCATTTTGTCCTGGCTCGCTTCTCACTTCAATCCTGAAATACGGACTTTAGTAGCGCGTAATCGCAATGCTCTTCCAGAGACAATTTGGTTGCTTGCGAAAGATTACGATGAGGCGGTGCGATTGGCAATTGCCGAGCATCTTGAGGCAGACCGAGGTGTGCTCAAATCACTCTGTCAGGATGCCAGTCCGCTTGTGGCATGGCGCGCTAAAAATACACTTTACCTTTTGAAAGCGGGAGCAAGAACCGGCAATAACATGGAAGCTTTGCCTCAGCCTCCGCTTACCGACACCCATCACCGCATGCAAAATCCATTCCGGAACCTTATTCACAGCGAAAGTGATGAAAGTGATGAGGAACTGGCCTTTCTCAAAGTGATCGCTCAAAAATCTACAACACCACCCAGTCGTCTAGCGGAATTAGCCAAGCACGCCAACAAAGAGATAAGAGCCATTGTGGCAGAAAACGCTAACGCTACTATGGAAACTCTCTGGCATCTCTCCAAAGATACAGTTGCCGAAGTAAAACTCAAATTGACTGAGAATTACAATTGTCCTATCGAAATTATCGAAGCGCTTCAGGACGATAAAGATTCATATGTTGCCTGGCAAGCTCGCAATATCTTGCTCAAGCTTATGGGCGAATCGTACGGACATATTGCTCTACCGGAAGAACCAATAAACCCGCGCTTAGTGCACAGCAGATAGTTAGGTCTCGGCAGCTAATTGTTCTTCTTCGAATTCACCGATATCTCCTATCGGCAAGACGTGACCATCGTATTGTACTGACTCTACTTCAGGCAGCGACTGAAGTTCGTGCAGAAGTTCAACGAAGATCTTTTCTTCGGCTATCGCTTCTACTTTCACGATCATTTTTTCACTGCCTTTGGCATGTTTCACAGTCATATTGGCAATTTTCATGCCTGGGATTTTCAATTTGTCGGAAACAAGCTTGGTCTGGCTTTTGTTTGCCACCTCAACAGTGAGACGATTCATTGTTCTTTGAGGAAAATATTTTTGTTCAAGAATTTTCAGAACTGCCAATATCAACCAGATAATCAAAGTGGCTGAGATCGCCGATATGTAGAGTCCGCAACCGCATGCTAAGCCGATGGCGGCTACTGCCCAGATGCTTGCGGCAGTTGTTAGTCCGCGTACTGTGTTACGACGAAAAATAATGATTCCGGCACCAAGAAAACCCACTCCGCTTACAACTTGTGCAGCAACTCGAGATGGATCGAGGACAATTTTGCCGACGCTCAAAACGGACATAAATCCGTAATTCGACACGATCATAATGAGGGCCGACGCTACGCTCACCAGAGCGTGAGTGCGCAGACCCGCTCTGCTTGAACTGCTTTCCCGCTCTACACCAATAAGACCACCCAGAATAGCAGCCAGTAACAGGCGCAGCGCCGCCTCAGCTTCAAAATAGGGCACAACTTCACCTCCCTTCTAAACGATACAGCAGATGGAGTAAACAGCTCATTTTTGAGTCTCTTCTAACCAATCGTGACCAAATGAACCAGGCCAGCATGAGCGTTTGCACACTTTAGAGTTCGTAATTTGTGGGCAGTCCACCATTGCCAAGAAATGGACCAGAGTGAACAATAAGGCTTTCATTGGGGTTCGCGATGACTCAGACCCTGGCCAAAGAAAGTTCTCCTTTACATGTTTTTGCGGCGGCATGGCTTGGTCTTATGTTTGACGGCATGGATGCAACCATCTTCGTGCTTGTAATGTATCCGGCACTTTCCGAATTGCTGCATACGACGTCACATGCTGCTGTAGGCGCTTGCGGCGGTATAGTCATAGCTACATTCATGATTGGCTGGGCTGTTGGCGCAAGTGTTTTTGGTATCGTGGCAGACTTAATCGGCCGCACAAAAGCGATGATTATGACGATTTTGCTCTATGCGCTTTTCAGTGGCTTATGTGCCACCAGCCATACCTGGATTGAGCTTGCCTTCTTTCGATTTTTAGTGGGATGCGGCATTGGCGGAGAGCAAACTACAGGTGTTGTGCTGCTTGCCGAAACATGGAAACGCAATGCTCGTTTGCATGCTACCTCGCTTATGACGACCGCTTTTGGTTTTGGATATTTGTTAGCTGGATTGCTCAACACCTGGCTTGCCCCTTTTGGTTGGCGCGCTCTTTTCCTCGCTGGTATTATTCCGGCTCTTTTAACCGTTTACATACGCGCTACGCTCAAAGATCCCTTGCAGTTTCAACTATTGCAAGAATGCCGTCGCCGAGCCGCTGCTGGACAAATAAACTGGCGTGAAACATCTCCAGGTGTATTCAGCAAATTTCTCATATTGTTCAATCCTGAAAATCGCAAGAAAGTGTTTGCGGTTGCATGCTTATCCAGCACTGCTATTGTTGGCTTCTGGGCAGTTCTTTCCTGGATTCCTCCGTGGATAAATCAACTTACCGGCACACTGGCTGTGACGGAACGCACAAATGCAGCCATTATTATGAATCTGGGCACGATTTTGTCCGGCGTGTTGGGTGGCTTTATTGTCTTGAAGATGGGGCGCAAGAACGCCTTTCGCTTCACTTTTAGTTGTGCTTTGCTTTCCGCAATTGGATTATTTCTTACCGTGAAGACTTTCAACCCCTGGATCTTTCCCTGGCTGTTTTTGCTTGGCTTTTTTGCACAGTTACCTTTTCAATGCATTTTTATGTATGCACCTGAATTGTTCGGCAACGAAATACGCGCTAGCGCTGTGGGTTCAAGCATTCAGTGCGGACGATTCGTGGGTGCTCTTGCAGCCGTACTGGGAGGTCAGTTGATCGCCTTTTTCGGAGGCTCCTATGCCCTTGCCGGGTCTTGCGTGGCCCTTTTCTATCTGGTTGGTTTAGTCGCTACTTTCTTCTTGCCTGAGACTAACGGAAATGTAGATTTGGATTCTCGTTTGGCTTTGCTTGCTAATCAGACTTTAGAACTTAATGCTGAAGTGACTTAGGCGAGTAACCAATGCCAACCATTGTTGACAAACCGGTTCTTAGAACGACCTTTCAACCAGTTGTTAATCCGGGTCTGAAATACTTTACCTGGCCTGTTCTAACTGTTCCTTTCCTGTGGGCTCTTGCCTATTTTGGCTTAAACCACGACCCACTTCTTGATTTTCAACGCTATTCGTCTTTAATATTTGTCGGATTTGGTGCGGCAATACTTGCCAATATTAGTGCCGTTGGTGGTGGCTTGATTTTCATACCGGCAATGCTGCTTGTTTTTCATCTTCCTGCAATTGTAAGTTTGAAAGTGGCAATAGGCACTCAGGCTGTCGGTATGACTTCGGGAGCCCTGGCCTGGTTGAGAACAGGCACTATATCGTTACGCCCGCTTAGATATGCTCTCCCCGGTCTCTTAATTGGAAGTTCAATCAGTTCGCTTCTCATACATCCAAATGCGCTTTTGATCAAATCTTTGTTCGGACCAGTCTCCATCGTAGTTGGGCTGGCAACCATCCACTCCCTGCTTAAATCAGATAAGTCGGCAAATATTCAGAAGGAATTTGTGCCTCTTCATCTCTTTGTTATTTCTATAATCGGTGGATTAATAACCGGTTGGATTTCAATTGGAGAGGGCGAACTGATCGCTGCATACCTAATGCTGTTTTGTGGCTATTCAGCGTCTGCCGGTGTCGGCATTGGTGTTGTTCTGCTTGCGATCAATTCCATCTATCTAGCGTTTTTACACAGCTTCTTCTTAAGCGGAATTCCATGGAACATCGCTGCTTTTACCATTCTTGGCGCTGTTTACGGAGCTCGATTGGCTCCATTTATATGCCAGCGCATTGGCTCCGGCAGCATCAAGGTGATTTTTGCAACGATAGCGATCGCTGATGGGCTGCTATTTATAATCCAGTCTATAGCTCATCCCAACTGATCTAACCAATTTGTTTACTCGTTTCGGGCAACGGGGCATCTTCGTCTTTTTTCTTGCCGGAGAAGGCCATGGCATACACCACAGGCAGTACCAGCAGGGTCAGCAAAGTCGATGTGATCAGACCGCCAATTACAACAGTAGCAAGCGGACGTTGCACCTCGGCTCCCGCTCCTTCTGAGAGCGCCATGGGCAAAAAGCCCAGAGCCGCGACCATCGCTGTCATCAGTACCGGGCGCATTCGTGTTTCAGCACCCTCTCGCACAGCTTGTTCAACATCAAGACCTTGCTTTATCAAATTGTCGATGTAGGATACCAAAACTAACCCATTCAAAACTGCCACACCGAAAAGGGCGATGAAACCAATTGAAGCAGGGACGCTCAAGTACATGTGCCGCACCCAGAGTGCGCAGATGCCGCCCATCAATGCAAAGGGAATGTTCAAAATGACAAGAAATGATTCCCTCATCGAACCAAAAGTAAACATAAGGAGAGTGAAGATGATAATGATCGAAAACGGCACAACGAGAGCAAATCTTTGCATTGCTCGTTGTTGATTTTCAAACTGCCCTCCCCAGGCTAGATAATAGCCGCGTTTAAGGGATATCTCTTTATTGATCTTTGACTGGCATTCTTTGACGAATGAACCGAGGTCGCGATTGCGTACGTTGCATTGCACAACGATGCGGCGTTCTCCGAATTCGCGGTTGATTGTTTCAATGCCGCGCTCTTCTGCAACGGTAGCCACCTGACTGAGCGGCACTAATTTGTTATTACTCGTTTGGATGAGAAGATTCCCTAAATCGCTTGGTTCAATATGGCTGCCTTCCGGAAAGCCAACCCGCAAAGTAAATCTTTTTCTGCCATCTAAAATTGTGGATACAGGTGTGCCGATTACGGCTGTTTCCACCAGAGCTCTTATATCCGAGATATTGACGCCATAGCGAGACATCGCAGATCTATTCGGCTTTACAACGAGCTGGCTTGAACCGGCAACTTTTTCAATTTGTAGATCTGTTGCACCTTTTACGGTGCTTATGATGCCCTGAACTTTTTCTGCTTGTTCTTGAAGATATGCCATATCCTCACCGAATATTTTGGCTGCTACATCTGCTTTGACGCCCGATACGAGTTCGTCGATTCGCATGGCAATTGGTTGAGTGAAGTTGAAATTGGATCCGGTTATGCTCTCGTTCAATTCCTTTCGCATTGATTCAATTAGCGCTTCTTTAGTCGCACCGGCGGGCCACTCATTTTTTGGTTTTAGAATTACAAAACAATCAGTGCCGAAAACACCCATGGGGTCAGTGGCGAGGTCCGGTCGTCCCAGTCGTGAGACAACGGTTTTAACTTCCGGGAAGTGTTTGATGATTCTCTCAATTTCTGTTGCCGTCACAATGGCAGCCGGCAAAGATATACTCGGGAAGTCTTTCACTTCTAGAAGAAGGTCACCTTCATCGAGTCTTGGCACAAATTCCGTACCTAGAAAAGGCACAGTGGATACAATGGCAATTCCCGCCACTACTGCAATTGTCAATGTGATGGCACGGTGGCGCAATGCTAAATTGAGCAGTTTTTCGTAGGGCCCACGGATGGCACGAATGACAAATGTCTCCTTTTCCGTGATGTGTCCGCGCAGAATGAGTGAACACAAAACCGGCACCAGAATGAGCGAAAGGAGCAAAGATCCAAATAAGGCGGAACAAACTGTCACCACCATCGGTGAAAACATTTTGTATTCAATGCCCTGCAAGCAAAGAATTGGAAAGTACACAACGGTGATAATGAGGACGCCGTAAAGTATTGGCCTTGCTACTTCCCGAACAGAGCCTTCAATAATAGTGGCCCGATCGAACTCCTTGGCTTTCTCCTTGTTGCCTAGATGTCGCAGTATGTTTTCCACCATAACGATGGAACCATCGACAATCATGCCGAAATCTATTGCGCCAAGACTCATAATGTTGGCACTGATGCCAAGCCATTTCATGCCTATGAATGAAAACATCATGGCAAGAGGAATTACTGCCGCTACAATCAATGCCGCTCGAAGATTGCCCACCGTAAGAAGAAGAACAACTACGACTAGCGCTCCCCCTTCAACGAGGTTGGTTCGAACGGTATCTATTGTTTGAGCGACCAATTGAGATTGGTCGTAAAAGGGAGTGAGCGAAACGCCCTGTGGCAACGTCTTGGCTATCGCTTTCATTTTCTCTTTGACGCGCTGAATTACCTGGCGGCTATTTTCGCCTTTGAGCATCATGACGAGCCCCACGACTGTTTCACCACGGCCGTCTTTAGTGGCAGCACCTTGTCTCAACGCTGCACCGTGTT
>CAJCIF010000418.1 GCA_903970355.1 Actinomycetota bacterium | reverse complement strand
ATTTGATAGGTAAAGTTCGTGGTATCTGCTGGAGTCGTCAACGGTACACTTGAGACGGTCTGCGCCCCTGTCGCTATATTCGTAATCAGAATCAAGGTATTCACATCAGATACGTGAACGCCTGTGTATAGTCCGATTACCGAATCGCTGCCGGCTTGAGCAAGCTGTATGGCACTGGCGTCGTTGTTAATTTGCACTTTGTAGGAGCGAGCTCTTGCTGCCCAGCCACAAGCGGTATGGTCTGCACAGTAGAGCATGGTCATCCGAATGAATACCGTTGCGAGATTGATAAGCGGAAAAAATAGAAAGAACAACACTATGTACAAGACAAATGGTGCTTCTACAATTGCCGAACCTGATTGAGACGTTCTTCGCCGTTTCATGTTCTTATCTCTCAAGACCGTGTTGTCCGACCGGCAAACTGCGCTTTTCTGTTCTAAAACGAATGTTGTTGTCGCAAAATTTCGACATGTATTGCAATTGTTGTTTTACGCTTGGGTCACTTGTAGCAACCAAATATTCTGAACATTTTTGCTTGGCGATCTGAGGTTGATTTGCCGACATGTATGTTTGTACGACGCGCACTCGAACCTTTTCATTGCGCGGGTTGCGTTCAATTACTGTTTCGAAAGATTTTGCTGCTTCATCAAATCGTCTGAGATGAAAGTAGCTTTCGCCAACCCAATATATGTCGTCAACATTAGCGCCGGCAGATTGACTGATAGTTTTGTATTGCTCAAGAGCTGATTCATAGTTCATGGCCTGATAGGCGGCATCAGCTGCTTCGCGCGAATATTGCAACGATGGCGAAGGCGTGAGATAAGCAATTTGATTTTTTGCTTGGGAAACGGCATTCGGGACAGTGGTCCCCTGCCCAAATGCGTTTCCAGAGCAGATCGCTGTCGCCAGCCAAAAACTCGAGCAGATTAATAAGTTCAATTTAGCGTGGTGGTGCATCAGGTTGTCTCGCTATTGTGGTGTTTGTTGAGTCAGCTAAGTTCCATTACTCAGAAAGTGTGAGCGATGGCAATCCTTCAAGAGAAAAATTGCGTCCTCCCGGGAGTTTGTCCGTTTGTAATGAGGTGACGAGAACTTCCGTTCCCCTTTGGGTCGGTAGAGGTGGTGCATTGTCCAGTTTTACTACCGCATCAGCCGGAACAACTTTCGTTTGAGCAGTTACTACCGGGGCATCAACCACTTTTGGATTAGCCTTAACGGATGCTGTATATGTTCTGATGTCACCGTGTCTTACAATTTTTCCGTTGCCAACGATATTTATAAATGCAGTCGGTTCGGCTTCTACAAAACTTCCTGGTGCAAGTGATACTCTTGCATCCCGCTGCGCATGCACACCAGCTCCCGGTTCGAGTACAGTCCATGAACCTGGCTTAGCCTCATAGCATTGACCTGCGTGCACAACCACAGTCTGACCTTTCTCTACTACTGGACGTTCTTCAGGGGGTGTGGCTGCGCAGGCATTCTCTCCTTGAGCCACTCTATCAACAAGTTGTAATTTCCAGCCGACAACGACGTGGGTTCGGCTAAGGGTTTTAAATTTGCGCGGGTCTATCTCTTTATTGACTTCGATTATTCTGTCCATTTCTGCTTCAACGAGCTTTCGTTGGTCGGCATTGTGAATAGGATCTGCATCTTTGCCTAACTTCTGTTGAGCGATTAATGATCGGCAAGCTATGGAGAACATAAAGTTGTCCGAGCTTGTGTTGTTAACCGTGTAAAAACCATTCTCCAGGGTCATCGCTGACCATTGTTTCTTGGGAGGCGATGACAGATGTTTTGCGCTTTCGTTAATAATCGCATGAGGTGTTTCATGCGGCGAATCTGTCTTCTTATCTGTCGTTTTTGGTAAATCTGGTGATGACATTTTTGTCAAATCCCTTTGGGGGACACATCAGCAAGTGTTTAGTTTGCTGATGTGTCTATTGGAGTCCTATTTCTTATTTTTGTCGTCGCAGTTAGTGCCGGCTGGTGCTTTGACATGAAGCGTCATGTCCACTTCTGCACTTGTTGGTCCTGGCGCTGCCGGTCTTGTGACGTAAACTACCTTCGGTGCAGCCTCTGGTTTCACGTCGGTAAGATCTTGCAAACCCTGCGGAGAGCCGAGGGCGATTCCCAATTGCTTCTCTTTGTACGTTGTGCAAATATAGCCTAGCTTCATCGCATCTGTAGCTTGGTCGTTAGTGAATACACCTTCCGCTTTAAGGAGATCAACAGCCGGCAAACTCAGGCGCTTAGAAGCTTCCACAGCGCGCTGACCATTACTGTATCCAAGATGGGCCTGACTTCCAAAAGCGATGGCATCCGTGCAAGCGGCTTCTGCCATATCATCAAGACGCTTTACTTTTGCTGCTGCAGCTTCTGCTGCTATACGTTGTTTTTCGACTTCAGCTTGAGATTGAACTTGCAAGGTCTTTTGCGATTCGATTGCGAGTTGGGTTTGTTGACCTTGGATGATCGTATCGTGGACGTTATCGTCGTGGTGTTCGTCGATCTTTAGTCTTGTGAGGTTGTTGTCTGTGTTCATCCGTTCGTAGCTTGCCAGACAAGCTCCTTGTTGGCCGGTCTTGTTGAATCCGCCCCAAATGGATTGGACTGCAAGACCGCCAGGACAAAGACCACCCTGCAGCGTGAACGGCGTGCCTGATGCTTCGACATATTTGCTGTTGGATACATCAGTCAAGTTACTGCCGGAAGTGCTTGAACCACCGGTTGCAGATGTTGGTCCAGTTTCGACGTTGCTTCTTACGCTGTTAGAATTCGCGTTTTTATTGGCGTTGCTGTTGCTGTTTTTATTAGAATTGTCGTTCGAGTTTGAGTTTTTATTTGAGTTATCGTTTGAGTTTGAGTTTTTATTTGAGTTGTTGTTTGTGTTGTCGTTTTGATTTTTGTTTAGGTTGGTGTTTTTATTCTTATTTGTGTTGGTGTTGGTGTTGTCGCCGCTACCACCGGTTGGGCCTGGTTCCGGACTTGGTGTTGGATTCGGACCTGGTTCAGGGGAGCCACCACCTGGCGGGTTGCCACCAGTTGGACCTCCTTCTAAACTTGGTTTGGCTTTTGTTTGATAAGCTTGTTCTCTCAGAGCTCCTGAAGCATCAGGTTGTTGGGTCGACTGAGCTTGTGGTGAATCGAAAGGTGGCATGGTTTTTTTCTCCTGGTTGGACCTGGTATTAGTAACGGTGCTAGGTAGGTTATCCGTGTTAGTCCGTTTGTTTAGACTTTGATGGATTGCTCCGCGACCGATGGAGCTGTTTCCGATGCGGGTATATTCGCTCAACAGGTTGGGCGAGGAACATGGTGAAAACCGTATCCCGTTTAACAACTCGGAAACAAATGCCCCTAAGTACAACCAAGTCCAGAGGATGCCAAAAAGCGCAGTACAGCTGGATTATAGCCGTATTCACCCTGGCAAATACGAATAAAAATAAGCCAAGAATTCTCAGCGATTTTAGAAAATATTTGATGGATTTCTTGGAAACAACTTTCGAAAATGGTTGTGATCGTGTGCCTAAAAATGGCTTCCAGACCAGTTATTCGACCATTCGTTGCAGTCAAATAAACAACGAAGCGGATCGATCCATTTAACAACTCGGAAACAATTGCGAGTTGACAAACAAAGGCATGTCTCCAAATAACGTCTATTTATGGCAGTTTGCGCCTGATTTAACAACTCGGAAACAATTCCAGTATGATCGAAAATGTAATTGAACGTCTCTTCTGTTCGTACTTATACCAGTGACAGAGCACTGAGCTGTGCCAGAATAAATGGCTTCACCTGAGGGTATTTAAGATGCGAAGGCTCAGTGCAAATAATATTGAGAAGTATTTTCTTCAAGAGCAACAGCGGATGTCTGCTTTGGGTCCTCTTGATCTTGAAATATCGCCTGGTGAATTCATATGTATTCTCGGTGAAAGCGGTTGCGGAAAATCAACATTCTTGCGAATTTTGGCCGGGCTTGAAATTCCAACGGCCGGCAATGTCAGTATGGACGATCGGCCCATCACCGGACCTGACTATAGGCGCGCTGTAGTTTTTCAGAATCCGGCGCTTCTGCCCTGGCTCACCGTGCAAGAAAACATTTCGCTTGGATTCAAAATACGCGGCGAAAGGGTACCGAAAGATCTCGTGCAGCAGACAATCCAACTCGTCGGAATCGATGGATTTGAAAAGGCAAAGCCCAAAACTTTATCAGGCGGGATGGCTCAACGCGCAGCTATCGCCCGTGCTTTGGTAAGTAATCCGGATGTTCTTCTTATGGATGAACCTTTTGGCGCTCTCGATGCATTAACGCGTATGCGCATGCAGGAAGCGCTAATCGATATATGGAATAGACACAGAGTAACGATCGTTTTCATTACTCATGATATTGATGAGGCGCTCGTTCTTGCTTCGCGGATAGTCGTTATGACACCGAGACCAGGAAAAATTGCTCGCGTATTTGATGTTTCTCAAAAGCGTTCACGCGCTAGAAGTGATGCCGAATTTTTAAAGATGCGCGCCTGTATTGCTGATGAGCTCGTGCAGTCTTTCAAAGAATCCAGAGAATTTGAGTGGGGGAGGATGGCATGAGTTCTGACAATCTGACACGTAGGGAAATACTAAAGAAGCTTGTTGGCATATCCGTTGCAACAAGCAGTCTGGACTTTTTGAAAGGTACACCCACTCTTGCTCAGAGCAGATCAACCATGCTTACGAGCGGATACATACCGATTCTGGATTCAGCTCCAATTCTTATTGCATACGAAAAAGGATTTTTCAAAGCAAATGGTATCAAGGCCGAAAAACCAACTCTTATTCGTACGTGGCCGGCAATAATGGAAGCCTTTAGTTCAAAGCAAATACTTCTCACTCATATTTTATTGCCTCAGGTACTTTTCCTTCGTTACGCTCAAAAGCTGCCCATTCGCACGATCGCTTTTAATCACACAAATGTCATTACGCTATTGAGAGGCGAGAAGCTTGCGAAAACTTCGGACTTTGCGGGCAAGGCGGTTGGCATTCCCACCTGGTGGTCTCCGCACAATGGCATCTTTCAGGATGTTCTGCGCAAAGAGGGACTTAAGCCGGTAGCAGGAAAGTCTGTTGGCGAGTTAGCACCAAATGAAGTGGCATTGAAAGTGGTGGCACCCCCGGATATGGTTGAAGCTCTTAAGAGTGGTGCAATTGCTGGCTATGCTATATCCGAGCCATTTGGAGCGGCAGGTGAAATCCTGGCTAATGGCACCGTTGTAAAAATGTCCGGAGACATCTGGCGGCACCATCCATGCTGTCAATCCGTTTTGTTGCAAGAAACCATAGATAAAGATAGAGCCTGGGCTCAGGCTGTCACAAACGCAATCTATCAAGCCGCCTTGTGGGCGCATGGAAACAGAGAAGAACTGGCTCACATGCTTGCTAAAGATGGCGGCGGTTATTTCCCAATGCCAACTCGTATCATTGAGCGGGCTTTGCTCAAGGATGATTTACACACTTACGGTCCGTCTGGAACGGGTGCAATTATGCATGAAGATTGGCACGTCAAGCGTGTTGAATTTTATCCATTCCCTTTTGCTTCTGCCTTCGACGTTATGCTCGATCTGATGAAACGAACAGTCGTGGATAAATCGGCAGCACTGCCGCCTGTGTTGCACAAATTAACGGGACAACAGGTGGCTAATGAAGTAGCGGAATATGAACTGGCCAAGACAGCCTATCATGCGGTGAATGGGTCACTTGCCTTTGGGCTCGATCCCAAAAAGCCTTTCGAACGAAAAGAATTTTACGATGTAGTGGTCAAGAAAGTATGAAGAGCGTAGTTGCTGAAATCCAAACAGAACAACAGCCGCCACAGGTGAAAGTCGCTGCTTTGGTTCAAAAGGGACGGTACGATCCAATTGCTCCCATTTGCTATGTCTCAGGTTGCATCGTTGCGCTATTTATATGGTGGCTAGCCAGTCAGTCCGCTGCGTCACCGCTGCACCGCTTTAACCCTCAAGATACCGCAGTTGCTCTTACTGCTTTGTTTGTCAATGCAAGATTTTGGCAAGGTCTTGCCGAGAGCATGCAGCGACTGGCTATTGGACTCAGTCTTGCTTTCGTTGTTGGCGTTCCGATCGGGTTTGCCATTGGATATTCAACAAGGGCAGGGCAACTTACATATGTGCCTTTTCAATTTCTGAGAATGATATCGCCGCTTTCCTGGACCCCTGTTGCCATTATTTTATTAGGCATTGGTTCTGGACCCGTTTGTTTCCTGATCGCCATTTCTGCGATCTGGCCAATAATCATCAATTCTGCCGCCGGTATTCGGGCGGCAGATCCTCAATGGCTAGAAGTGGCACGCTGTTTAGGGGCCGGTCACAGGCAAATCATCAGGCATATCCTTATACGCGCCACATTGCCCCATATACTCATTGGTTTGCAACTTGCTCTTGGCGTTGCTTGGATAGTTCTTGTACCTGCCGAGATGCTTGGTGTTGCATCCGGGCTCGGTTATATGATTCTCGATTTCAGGGACGTCAATGATTATGCGTCTATCACGGCATTGATCATTGTGATAGGGATGCTTGGTTTGTGCCTTGATTTGCCGCTAAGATTTCTTTCCAGAAAAATCAAATACTGAAACGCATCGTGAATGGTGCACAATTTAACCATTTGCAATTGGCAAGTTGATCGTGAACGTTGCCAAATCGTAGATGCCTAATTCCCGTTCTATCTCGGCAATTTTGTCAACAAATTGTTCGAATCCATTTTTGCCGAAGAGTTTTTGCTCTTCTTCTTCAAAGCGCTCTTGCAATTCCCCGTATTGTTTTTTGGAAACAAGGTTACGAAACGCTGGAAAAAGAACTGTATCCTCGCGAGCTTGGTGCGGTCTGTACATATGGACAAAGGAGAGCAAGTTTTTGGCTAGTTGATCTTGCGATTGGCGTTGAATAGCTTCTGTAATGAGGTCTGTTAACTGTCTGCCCACATCGTGCTGATGTCGCAGCACAGCAACCAGGTCTGTTAGCTTGTTGGCTTTTTCAAAACGTGGGAAAAGAAATTTCTCTTCGTCGCGTTCGTGATGAT
>CAJCIF010000417.1 GCA_903970355.1 Actinomycetota bacterium | reverse complement strand
GGCAAGTTGAAGATCAATGTTCAATCAATTGAAGATCACTGGTATTAATAAGGAGAACGAGGAAATGACCGTCGCCGCGGCACAGGATTTTGCAACTACGCTCGCCGAGCTGGAGAAAATTGTCGCGGAACTCGACAGTGACATTCCAATTGAAAAGGCTCTGGAGCTGTTTGAGCGTGGCATGAAGCTAAGCACGGAGTGCGAGAAGTTTCTCAACTCGGCAGAACAGCGTATTGAGATTTTGCGAAAGAGTATGGACAACAGCATCAAAACAGAACCATTTGAGCCTCCCAATTTGGATGCCGACAAATAGCAAAATTGGGTTTGAATTGACGCGAGCTTGCGTTACGTAAGCAAGCATTAGCGCGGCTTTTCGAGGTTGCGCGCGCACACTTTTTATCAGTCCTTAACCCCGTGGTTAAAAGTGTGCGGAGTATATTTTGTTGAACTGCGCGAAGCGGCTTTGCGCGGGCGTATCCTTTGGAAACTCCCGCGGTATTGCATTTGGGGCTCCTTATCAAGTAGCTTCGGGTCAAATCCAACTATATTTCACTAGCTCCAGGACGGGCTGTTTAAGCCGCAAATCATGGCGATCACAATCAGTTAACAGCAGCGCTTCGTGAGCGAAAGAGTATTTCGGATTGACTTAAAATCACATTTTTATTCACTATTTAAAAAACAAAAATCGATTATGCAACTTGAAACAAGGAAGCCACAGGTGCGTTTCGCATTACGCACATTCGCGCAAGGTCTTGCGCCCATTTTGTCCATTCAATCCAACATGGTAAACACGGTCCGGATGGATTTCGATCTAATTTATCGATACCAGTTAGACATGCTTTTGCAGAGTATCGAAGAAGTCCAATCGCGATTAAAACCTTTGCCTGGTTTGGAACACCTGGATGAGGAAGATGCAAGTGAAGACGCGGCGGTGCTCCAGGAGAAATTGGCATGTTGCCATCTGAATTTGCTTATTCATTCCGTTGAACTTTTGCTAACCACGGAAGAGGATGTCGTGAACGCCCTGGAGAATGTGTGTCCTGGAAAGAAGAGGAGTCATTTCAATACTCTTTCGAACGGAATTATCAGCATCAGAGAGCTCATGGAATCAATGCTAGTGCTGGCTTACCGTTGTTCCGACAAACAGGAGCTCATATCTTATGAATTTGATTTGCTCGCCACGCTTGCTTATGCCTTAGATTTGGCAAAGCTGCATGCGCCGTATAAGAAGCTCAAATTTACCTTTGATTGGCTAAATGAGGAGCTTCATTACAAAGGCACACGCAGCTACATTCTGCAGATAGTAACTCTCCTGCTCTCGAACGCGGTTAAGTTTACAGACAACGGTGGCTCAGTCATATTGCGTCTCAGAAAAGAAGAGACACACATTGACTGTTTTGTTATTGACACAGGTATTGGTTTAAATGAAGAAGAGTTGGGGCGAATACTCACCCACAACGATCTACCCCACAGAATGATTGTCGGCAGAGGTCCGGTGCTAGGGTTAGCGCGGGCTACACAGCTGGCACAGATAATCAAAGGCGATTTGACTGCAACCAGTGAAAGAGGTGCAGGAAGCAGTTTTTGCCTGCGATTGCCTCTGCTGAATTAGGACTACACATGCGAGTCACATGAGGATTCAACCGGTTCATAGCGCTGGCTTTTCTAAGCCCTGGTGCTATGAACTTTTTTATTCACTAACGTAAAAATGGCATAACCATGCCTTTGTTCATAAAAATCAAACACATCAAAAAATGGAAACAACTCTCTCCAGGACGCCAAGATACGTCCTCCTTTTAGACATTGCTGCCGCTTTATTGTTTGGCTATTACATCTTCTTCTATGAGAATTTCTATGAGTCCGACGATATAGAGTGGCGAAGTTCAGCAATAACTTGTTATCTTCCCGCTCTCGTGGTGCTTTTAGGCGTGCTTACAAACCAAATGAAATGGAATTCCTCGTATGATTTAGCTTATAAATCCGCAAAAGCAGTAATTATTGCCACCACCGGGTTTGTTTTCTTCTTTAAACCAACTCAACTGTTAATTGAAGATTCGGTTTGGTGGCTGTTCTACTTGCCGTACTGTATCTTCACCATTTCACTTGTTTGGAATATTTTGAAGAGTGATGCTGCGTTAGATCCGGGTCAGTCAGGCACCTTTCAATTGCGGAGGGTGTTCTACTTTCTTAGTGGGCTGAGCAGCATTTTTCTCATCCCCCTTTCCTGGTTTATCACTAACAATTACATACACGATGCTATTCACATTTCATTAGTCATAGGGTGGTCTTTACTCGTATGCGGTTCTATTTTGGACCTCGGTAGGAAAAAGCGGAGTCCACCTAATTCATTTTTCGCATTTATGGTTTTCCTATCCGGCGTTGGATTAACGATAATGTTTGCCCTTCTTTGCCAAGAACAAATAGCAGCCTGGATTGGTGGTCTGCTTATCCTGGGCAGCATAAGTTTTTCCTCCACAAAATGGTTCTTAAGAGCCATGTAGGAGGACTACACATGAGGACATGAGGACGGTGGTTCATAGCGCTGGCTTTTCTAAGCCCTGGTGCTATGAACCCCTTTTTTAAAGGTATCAACTATAATATATGGTAAATTTCAATGCGTAAAGAAGAACGGCATTTATTGGCAAAATCCACAGTCGCTTTACTTCTACATCTATAATGAAAACTCTAAATACATCTCCGCCCAGTCTGGGACTTTTTTCATTTTCTAAAGGAAAATGCGCATAGAACAAGAAAAAATGGTCGTTCTAACTAACTTTGCAAAGCAAACATTGCAGGGGCGCTACACCTATGGAAATGAGCGCCCGGAGGACATTTTCGCTAGAGTTGCCAAAGCTTATGGCAGCAACTCCGCTCACGCCAAACGCCTTCTTTCCTATATGCACAAGCTCTGGCTGGTTCCAGCCAGTCCCATTCTGGCTAATGGTGGCACTTCCCGAGGCTTGCCTATCTCCTGCTATTTGAATGAATGCGCTGATTCCATTGAAGGAATTGGCAGTCATATACAAGAAATTCTCTATATGTCCACACGGGGCGGCGGCATAGGTACTTATTTTGGCAATGTCCGAAGCAAGGGCGAGAAAACTTCGCGCGGTACCGAGACGACCGGCGCGCTTCAGTTCATGCATATTATTGATTCAGTGAGGCTGGCAAGCAATCAAGGAAATGCCAGACAAGGCACCATTGCTGAATGGATTTCAATCGATCATCCTGAGATTGAAGAATTCATTTTGATGCGCCGTTTAGAGGGCGATGTCCACCGGCTCAATCGCAATCTCGACCATGGCGTTTCGATTCCTGATGAGTTTATGCGTCGAGTTGCTAATGATGAACCATGGGAACTTCGTGATCCGCACTCTGGCAAGATAATCAAAACCCTCTCTGCCGCTTATCTCTGGGAGCTGTTGCTCACTACCAGAGCTGGGGTGGGCAGGGGTGAACCTTACATCCATTTTGTCGATCAATCCAACAAGCATTTACACCCGGATTTGAAAGATCAAGGACTGAGGATCAAGCACCTAAATCTCTGCACCGAAGTCTGTTTGCCGACAACAGAAGATTATTCAAATATCTGTGCGCTCTCATCGGTAAACGTTGAACACTTTGATGAATGGTCTGAATGTCCTGAATTTATTCATGACTGTGTCGAGTATCTCGATAATGTCGTAACCGATTTCATTGAAAAAGCGCCCGAACCGCTCTGGCGTGCTAGAAAAGCGGCTGAATGGGAGCGCTCGGTTGGACTTGGTCAAATGGGTTTTCACAGCTACCTTCAAAGGCACTTGATTCCTTTTG
>CAJCIF010000416.1 GCA_903970355.1 Actinomycetota bacterium | reverse complement strand
GGAATGATGCCGCGATGATGCTTTACGCCGTTGCCCAGGACTCCTATTTGCTGTGTGTTTGTAATGCCAAAGAGCCCACGCGAATTTTCGTAGACATCACCTATGCGGTCTTTGACCAGGGTCTTTCGATCTCCCAGAATGCCTTTCTTGTACTCTACTGTCTCACCATCGCCGTCCGATACTTTTACTTTAATAGGCCAGGACTGAGCCGAAATCGGAATAGCAAAGGTAGCTGCGAGCACGACAGCTCCCAGCGCCATCGTCCATGAATTCTTATTGACCACTTTCACTACCTCTTAGCTTCTTTTCAATGGGACTATCGGGGAAAGCGCTTGTTCCTCTTGTCACAGTCGGCCATCTGTCCAATATCATCCGGAAAATTTGTTGGGAATACGTGAAGTGCTGACAAACTCTTCATTTATTCGGAAGCGATGCATCTGTCTGGTTGACGTTCTTTCTTATGCTAATGTCATGAAAATATAAATGTGATCGATATACAAACGTTATGCCATGCGGCTTGACGAGCGGTTTTCCAGCTCATAGGATTGACAAGTTCATATTGCGCTTCGTAAAAAACGGAGCGAAAGCGCAGCGAAGCTGCGGCGAGGAGCCGTAGTTGAGCAATATCCCCTCTCATTCTCCAAGAGCCAAGATGTCGAAAATAGCCATCATCAGTCGTCCAGACCAAGGCGTGCTCATTGACGTAAGTGGTTGCGCAACATTGGAGGAAGTAATCGAGCAACTCAATTCCACTCTCCAATTGTCCAGTCATTTTTGGAAGGGCACACCAGTCGATCTCAATTTGGGATCGCTCACACTCACAGAACAGCAAGTAGCTCAACTTTTAGCTTTGACGAAGGGGCTGGGAGTAACGCCTCGCCAAGTGTTCTCGTTGGATCTTTCAACGAGAAGTGCGCTTGATGCAAGAGGCGTTACGATCGGCCTTGGCAAACCAATGTCACTACCTACAGTGGCACCGGTGGAAGCAGAAGGCGCCTTACCGGTAGAAGTACCGCAAGTGACAGCGGAAGAACCCAACATTACAAGCATCACAATCGATACAACTGAAGATCGTATTGTCATGGTGGAGACGGATGAAACTCCGGATCCGGAAGATGCTCCTAAGCTGGTAAATTTCGTCGATCCCAATCTCAAGAAAGAAGAAGAACCAACACTCTTTCTCAAGCAAGGTTTGAGATCTGGTCAGGCTGTCAGTCACAGCGGCAATCTCGTAATCATCGGCGATGTCAATCCCGGTGCGGAAGTGGTGGCAGCAGGTGATATCACAGTTTGGGGAGCATTGCGCGGCATAGCGCATGCTGGTATCGGCGGCAATGACAACGCTGAAATTCGAGCCCTCAAACTCGAACCAATTCAAATTCGCATTAGCAATGCTATTGCACGTTCACCGGATCGAACCGGTATCAAAGTAGGCGGGCCAGCTGCTCCGGAATCGGCTCGACTTATTGAAGGAAAAATTCGCATCACAAGGAGTTACTTCGAGTAACACCCGGCTTTCCATCATCCCTTCCTTTCGCAACGGGTACACTGAATGAGCGGACGAGTGATTGTTATAACTTCGGGTAAGGGAGGCGTCGGCAAAACGACGGCTTCCGCCAACATAGGTGTAGCGCTGGCTAATACAGGAGCGAGCGTTGCCCTGGTGGACATGGACATAGGACTGCGCAATCTCGACATTTTGATGGGACTTGAGAATAGAGTCGTCTACAACTTGGTGGATGTAGTTGAAGAACGATGCAAACTCCGGCAAGCTCTCGTCAAGGACAAACGGATGCCGACCCTCAGTCTTTTGCCGGCCGCCCAAACCCGCGATAAGACAGCCGTAAATGCCGAACAAATGAAGAAGCTCTGTATTGAGCTTAAAAACACATTTGAGTTCGTCATTATTGACTGTCCAGCTGGAATCGAAAGTGGATTCCAAAATGCTATTGCTGGAGCCGAAGAAGCAATCGTTATTACGACACCGGAAATGTCCGCCGTGCGTGATGCCGATCGCATCATTGGCTTATTGGAAGCACGAAAGGACGAAATCGAGCAATATCGATTGGTAATCAACCGCATCCGGCCAGCCATGGTGAAGAGCAGCGACATGATGAGTGTCGATGATGTCCTGGAAATATTGTCCATCAAACTTCTCGGTGTAGTGCCGGAAGACGAAGAGATAATCATCTCCACAAACAAGGGCGAACCGGTATCAGGTACCGACAATACTCGCTCCGGACTGGCTTTCCGAAACATTGCCAGACGGTTGCGTGGTGAAGACGTACCTCTTATGGATCTGGACGCTCCTAACAGCACCTGGATTTCTCGATTGGTGAAATTCTTTGCACCAGTCGCACGAGTCTAATGGAGGAGCTAAAAGTGCAACTGTTAAATTGGATTTTTGGTACTCCGGCTAATTCTTCCGGGAGTCTAGCAAAGGACCGCATGCGCACCATGCTCGTCCATGACAGGTTGGAATTGCCTGCCGGTCGGCTGGAGATTCTGCAAGAAGAATTATTGGCTGTTGTCCAAAGGTACTTTGAGTTAGATAAGGAAACAACTCAATTCGATCTGCAACAATATGAACGGAGAGCCGCCCTCATTGCAAACTTTAGGCTCTTGCGCTCCAAATGTTGATGGGTCCGATTGAACACAGTTTCCCGTGCTACACCATTTTCTCCGCTCCTGCGGATCGCCTTTGATTTTCTGAGCCGCATAGACGGTTGGCTCTTGGCAGCCACCGCATTTCTAGTCGGTGTCGGTCTATCAACTTTAAAATGGTCCCAACATACAGCCGGCTATTACGATAAGCAGCTCGATTTCATGTGGGTGGGCTTAATCCTGCTTGTCTTTTTCAGTGCCGTCCCCTATAGCTTTTGGACAAAGAGATGGGTCGTTATCCCGATCTATCTTGCTAATCTTGGCCTTTTGCTTGCTGTTATGTTGAAAGGACATTCCGCTCAGGGCGCACAGCGTTGGCTCGCTCTTGGTCCAATTACCCTGCAACCATCAGAACTGGCGAAACTTGTTGTTATTTTCACTCTGGCTGCCTGGCTCGGCAACCGACCAATTAGATCGTTTTTCGATATTTTCAAATTGATCGCCATCATCGTTCCTCCCGCCATCCTTGTATTCAAGCAGCCGGATCTTGGCACTTCACTCACATTCGGGGCTCTTTTTCTTGGCATGTCTTATTGGGCTGGAGCCACGTTTTCAGACCTTCTCGTGCTTATCAGTCCCATTGTTAGTTTGATACTGAATGCGGTGGGTGACGAGTACTGGTATGGCTTTATGATCGCACTGGTATTTTGGTTGTTGTTTTTCTGGCGTGTCGGCAATTGGAACTTTTTCATACGCGTGTTTCTAATTGCCATTGTACTCTGCGCTAATTTCGGCGCGGGCCACTTGCGCCCCCAGTTTTGGGGTCTTTTGAAAGAATATCAACAGAAAAGATTGACCAGTTTCGTTAATCCTTACGAAGATCCACGTGGTTCCGGATACCACATTTTGCAGAGTTTAATTGCCATCGGCAGTGGTGGCGTAAACGGCACCGGACTTGGTAAAGGCAATCAAAGCCAGGGCGCCTTCATTCCGGAAAGACACACAGACTTTATTTTTGCGGTTGTCGGTGAAGAGCTGGGTTTCAAGATAACTCTCCTTGTCATTTCGGCCTACACCATTATTTGTATTCGGGGCGTGCTTACTGCCATACAGAGTCGTGCCGACCCCGTCGGCAGCACATTAGCGATTGGGGTAATGTGTATGTTTCTTTTCCACGTCTTTTTGAACGTGGGCATGACCATGGGCATCATGCCGGTAGCCGGCGTGCCCCTGCCTTTCTTGAGCTATGGGGGAACAGCACTGCTTGTGGATCTCATTTCAATTGGCTTGTTACAGTCAATCCAAATAGTCAATCCAGTTCAACAAAAGGATCCTGCTGAATAAAAGCGGAGCCTAAATGGGCTGGTTTATTTGTTTTTCGGCTCAACAGCGCGTACGAGGCGATCGGCTTCTGCACTTTCAAATGCTTCCAAAGCTGCAGACGACACCTGCATTGCCGCTAATTTGCTGCTCTGACCAAGTGAAACCATTCGATCCAATATTGCAAAAATATCTTCAATATAGCGGGCAAGAGCTCTGCCTTGCGGTGTGATTTGTTCAACGGAAGCGCTCAGGAAATAGTCAGCCACGACACCGCCATCACCCGATTTCTGGCCTTCTCTCCACGAAGTTTTGAATCTCACCGTGAGCGGTGAATTTGGCTTTGTGAAAAGAATGATGCGGCGTTGATATCCTTGATTGTTGAGTTCAATTTCACCAACTAGTTCATTAAAGGACGAGCCGTTTGGCAGCACGCCATGAATTTTTCCGGGAGACGTTCCCAGTTCTTGGGCTAGAACCTCGACCAGAGCCGCAAACGATGCTACGCCCTGTAAATCGATAGTTTGGACCCCGTGATGACTGTCATTATTCGAACTCATTTCGTTTCTTACCCTCGTTTTAGAAACGCACCACGTCAGTTTATTAGTCTACCGAATGCGGTCCCAAACAACACCTTGCAAGGCCATAATGCCAGCAACATGACAATTTATCAAGTATCAGGCTTCAAAATAACCTGCGCCGATGTCCAAAAGCCTTATTGGGATATCATTTAGTAATGCAAAATACATCCAGTGACTCGCGACCAGTTGCTAGACACTCTTTAATTAAAAGTCTTCGCGAATGGTGCGAGCTCATTAAGATCGAGCACACCGTATTCGCGCTCCCCTTTGCACTTTCAGGCTTAATCTTAGCCAGTGACAAATTACCAGACGCAAGAGTATTTGTGTTTACGATCATTGCGTTTGCTGGAGCCCGCTCGGCAGCAATGAGTCTTAACCGGGCAATTGATGCCGAAATCGATCGCCGCAACCCTCGTACAGCTAATCGTTCCATCCCCCAGGGCACAATTAAAAAGGTGCAAGTTTACAGTTTCGCCATCGCTTCTTTTGCAATTATGCTTTTGGCAGCTATGCAATTGCCGGAAATATGTTTAAAACTCTCTCCAATTGCTATTGTCTGGCTGTCGTTCTATTCATATACCAAACGTTTCACGTGGCTCTGCCATTTTGTTCTTGGTATCGCCCTTGGTGGCGCTGCTCT
>CAJCIF010000415.1 GCA_903970355.1 Actinomycetota bacterium | reverse complement strand
TGGCTGCATTGCGTGCTGGTATGAAGACAGTATTCTTCCCGCGCGCCAACGAAAAGGATCTCGCCGAGATTCCTGCATACGTTAAGAAAAGCGTGGAACTCGTTCCTGTTGCGCACCTCGATGAAGTATTGAAAATCGCTTTCAAAGACAACCGCGCTCGAGAAACTCGCACTAACGGTGTCCAACGACACTCAGCAAAACGCACCGCAATTGGTGCGGTCAAAGCAAAACGAAACGATTAATTTGCGAAGATCGCTTAATCGGATTCTTCCATGAGCTTCTGCAACATTGGCTGCAAAGTTTTTGCAATTTTTTCATGGCCTTCACTGGAAGGATGCACGGCTTCTGAAGTAAGCGATACCTTCCCTTCTACAAAAAGATTACGGTTCAACTTCCCATCCTGCATAAAGATGTTTGAAAAGTCCGTTACGAATACAAAATCACTATTGGCAAACTTCTGTGCCAGTGCAGCGTTAATCTGCGAGTTTACTTCTTCAGCAAAAGCGTATCCGCATGGCAGAATGTTCAGTACGATTATTTTTGTTTCCGGTATCTTTGTATGAACTAGACTTACTATCGCTTCAATACCTTCAAGAGTTTGCTGTGCAGACCAATGTTTTCGGCCGGTATTGTTAGCTCCTATTTCAAGTACGACTACCTTCGGATGGAGATTGTCGATTTCGCCATTTTGAAGTCGCCATAACACATTTGCCGTGTTATCACTGTTGAAACCGAGATTGACTGCTTTGAAGGGTGCGTAATAACGGTCCCAAACTGATTTCATTTGGTTCCATGGTTCCGGCCCATTTTGTTCCAAACTCTGCGTGATCGAATCTCCGATCATTACTAAATTGGCAGCAGGATGTTCATTTATCTCTTTTATTTTTTCGATATGCCTCGGCATCCAGAACGCATCGATCTCATTGGGCACCGGCACTACGGCAGGATTTACAAGTGCAGGATTTTCAAGCTGAGGTTGCGATTCTTCCGCTTGCACACTAATGAAAATACCGGAACTTGCCATGCATAAACACGCAGTGATGAAACAAAAGATGAAACAAAGAGGGATTCGATTCATGCTCAGTAAAACTTGTGTGCCTTTCTGCAACCAAAGCTAGCGCCGCAGAAAGGGTGCCGTTAATCGATCACCTTCCAAGGGCCGCTGTGGCTGTCTTAATTGGCGACGTGGGGATAATGGACTGTCGCGTTATGCATATTACAGATATCTCTCCCCGGAGGGGGTGAGTATCCGGTGAAAATCGGAACTTTGTCGTTTAAACTCTACGTTAGCTTCGTAGTTCCATACTTATTTCATATCGGCAAATGGATTGCCGCCCGGGCCCCAATAGTCTTTCGGTGAATCGCCTGTTTTCATGACTGGTGTCATGGCCGGTGCACCTGATGCGTAAAAACTTCCGGAAGCGGTTGTGTCTATGTTGGATGGCTCGTAATAATTTCCGGATGGTTTGCTTGGTGCGCTTTGACTAAAGCGCGTCGGGGTCAGCACACCATTGGGAGCGCCGCCGAAATTGCCGCCACCAAATCCACCGCCGAAACCACCGAAGCCGCCTCCGAATCCACCAAAACCGAAAGGCGAACCGAAGCCGCCAAATCCCATTGGTCCATACCCGCCCAAGCCTATTCCGGGACCAAAGCCGCCCATGCCAGGTCCAAAGCCACCGAACCCAATTGGTCCGCCGAAGCCTCCGATGCCAAAGCCGTTGCCCCAACCGCCGCGGTAACCACCGAAACCTAGCGGTCCTCCATATCCAAAACCATTGCCGTATCCAAAGCCATTGCCAAAGCCATAAGGGCCAAATCCACCGTAACCGAGTGGACCACCGAAGCCAAAGCCGTTTCCAAAACCAAAGCCATTATTGAAACCGCCAAAACCGGCGCCGGATCCCAACGCCGCATATGGCGAAGCGCCATTACCCATCGGTCCGTAAGGCGAAAGTGAATTTTGAAATTCTTGCGGGCGTTCAAATGGCTTGGGCTGTGTTGAAAACCAGTTAGGTACTACAAACGTTCCTTCCTGCACGCCTCGATCGTTGGCACTGGATGCACCGCCAGAAAAGGTACTGGGCATTCCAGCACTTCCGCTTGTTCCGCCTTCCTCTCCCATCGAAAAATCAATGCCGCCTACATCCGACTGTTTAAAAGTAGGTTGCCCACTCGGTTTTGCAGGGGTAGGAGTTGCCGGGATTTGCGCTTTTGGCACACTTTGCTGAAGCCACCATTCATTTTGCAGATCACCGGCGTAGCAAGGCGACACCATTAGCAGGTAAATAATCGGTGCGATTCTTTTAAGCGTTCTCACTGGATTCGATACCACTATTTGCGTTCGTCACAAAATCGAATTCGGTCTGGAACATTCATGCGCTGAGCATCACTCGGGGCTAAGTTGAGAAAGCGCTGGAATGCAGATGAGGCCTCTGCATATTGTTTGTCGCTTTCCAAAGCTGTGCCATATTCGTAGAAACCATCAGGAAAATTGGGATCTACTTGCGTTGCTTTGGCGAATTCATCCTTAGCTTGAGTGATTTTGCCCCAGCGCTTCAAGGCTCGTCCATAAGCGGTGTGACACGCTCCGGAACCTGGATATTTCGCCACCTTCTTTTCAAAGAATTGGGCGGATTTCTCAATTTGTCCTTGCGTGAGGAGCTTATAGCCTGGTTCGAGCTTTGATCCCCAATCCTCGTCTTTTGCAAAAGCGGAGGGCATAGCTAAACAGATCGCTGCAGCTACCAGCAAATTACATTGCGTATTGGCAAATTTTCCCTTTTCCACCGAACTATTTCCCGGTAGTAGGAGCAAAAGGACTGGGCTTTTTGTCACTAGGAATGGTTGATTTGATAACGGTCAGCGATTTTTTCACTAGTGTGGTGCCAGTATCAACAACGCCCATAGGGGCATTCACGATTACAGCTGATACATCAGTAGTTACCTTTCTAATCGTGTCACCGACTCTTACGCCGCTGCCTTTGATTATGTTTCCGGTAGACACAGATGCATCGACATCATTTAGTGTCACAACAGCAATTGTGTTGGAAAGCTCTTTCAAAACTTTTCCGGTGTCCGGATCGAGAATTTGCTTGTAAGCGCGCTCGATTTGGATGCTGTCACCTGACTTCAATCCATTATTTTTGCCAACGTTTACCGTTACTTGAGTGCCCTGCACATCGGCTACCTTACCTGTAACTGATGCAGCGGCTACTGATTGGTTATCGGGAATCTTTGCTGCTAATGCGACCAGTTCCGAACCCATTGAATCTACGGCCTGCATTGTCGCTTCACCGGCAATCGAACTGGCGAAACCGCTAGAACCAAAATCGAAGCCGCCACCACCACCGCTCCAACCACCGCCGCCGCCACCCCAGAGGGACATGCCGCTACGTTTTGACTCGCCAATACCGTGTGCTACACCTAGTATTTCACTTGTGTTGATGTCGCACAAACGAGCATCTACAGCGACGCGCACTTTGCTCTTGTGGGAGCCAAGACTGCCTAATCCAAAACCACCACCATAGGGAATGAAGCCTGTTGCAACACTGGCAGCCCCTCCGATATTCATATTCTTGGTTTCAAAGCCGAATTGAGTGACAGTGCCAACAATAATTGCATCGACACTGAGCAATTTGCCAATTTTGCATGCTGTAGATGGGTCAGCCCGATCGCTTACGGAAAGGTTTTGCTCTTTCAGCATGGAATCGAGCACTTGGCGCTCTACAACGGAATAAGTGCCGTCCTCAACCAGCTTGGTTATGAGGAGGCTCGTTATGCCTTTGCCCACATCAACCGTGCCAACTTCGCTCGAGACTGCACCGTACTCGAACGGCAAAATAGCCACTCTTCGTTTTGCGGATGCCATCGCTGGATTAGGCAACATAAGCGACGTTGCACAGGCCATTGCCATAAACGCAGCAAGAATCTGACGGGCTTTCATCCTAAGAACTCCTTCGTCCAAGAAGGACGTATGGTGGGGTTGAGTGAGCTCAGTTTACCGCACCGCAGGCAGAGTTCGTTCTAACTCGGTCCAATCTGAAACGCGAAATTCATGTAATGACTTGACATCTGGCATGACCTCGACACGCAAACTGGTCGTTGTGAAGCGCCTTTGAAATCGATTTGAAACTGGTGCTTTCCAATCTAAAATAAGCATTGAGCATGCCACCATATTTAGTATCGCAGTTTTTATTCTTCAAACTTTCATGTTTTTCGCCAGGATCGACACCGCATTCGATGGCGCGAAATGACAAAGCCGACCGGGCTCTTCCTGCGGCTATTTCCAGGTTAAACGGCGTCCAGATGCTTTAATGAGTGTTGCCCATGTTAGGGGGTTATTTTAAATGCAACAAGTTGATATGATCCAATTATCCGATTGCGATTGAAAAAGAGCATCAGGCTAATAACAGCACCTCGCCGCTCATGACATCTAACCCCGGCCTGATGCGGGTTCGCAGTCAGATTAGGGAACCGGTTCGAGCGAGGAGGAAACATGACCTCTATCAAGAAAAAACCTGAAGAAGAGTTGGAATTGGTTGTTTCTCCAACGGATAAGAACTTGCCTTATCTGATGCGCGACGAGCAGTTCGTAAACCCAGTACTGGCGCGCTCTGCCCGCATTGTAGCGGAGAGAGCCAAGGGTTCTTATATTTACGACATGAATGGCGACGCCTATCTCGATTTTGCGTCCGGAATTGCAGTCACGAATCTCGGACACTGCCATCCCCGCGTCGTTCAGGCGGTTCAGGAACAGGTCGCCAAACTTATGCATACTTCTGTAGTTACTTATCATAAGAACTACATAGATCTTGCTGAAAAGCTTGTCGAAATCGCTCCCGGCCGGCTTGATTCCGTGTTTCTTGCCAATAGTGGTGCAGAAGCTGTAGAAGGCGCTATCAAACTGGCCCGCTACACGAGTGGCAGGCCGGCAATAGTAAATTTTCGGGGTTCGTTTCATGGAAGAACTTTGCTGGCTCTCGCTCTCACAAGTTCTAAGCTCTATTACCGAGAGCACTATGAGCCCCTGCCATCCGGAATCTACAACTCAACCTATCCATACGTTTATAGATCTCGCTTTCGGAACGATCCGTCCGCTTGTGTAGCCGAATGTCTCGAATACCTCGATATGCTCTTCCATCAATTCGTGCATCCGGAACAAGTGGCAGCAATTATCGTTGAGCCAATCCAAGGGGAAGGTGGATACATTGTTCCGCCGCCAGGCTTCTTACAGGGTTTGAGAAAGGTCGCAGATCAATACGGCATTCTCCTTGTAATAGATGAAGTGCAAACCGGATTTGCCCGAACAGGGAAAATGTTTGCTTGCGAACACGATGGTGTAGAGCCGGACATAATGGTTTGTGCAAAGGCACTTGCTAGTGGATTACCTCTTTCTGCCTTTATTTCTCGCAAGGACATAACCAAAGATTGGACTCCGGGAAGGCACGGTTCTACTTTCGGTGGCAATCCTGTTGCCTGTGCTGCTGCTTTAGCAACAATTGCAGTTCTACAAGAAGAGAATTTAGCGGAACGCGCAGCCCAACTGGGGAAATTCATCATTGAAAAACTGAGAAAAGCAGCGGCTGGACGAAAATCGATTGGCGATATTCGCGGCAGAGGCTTAATGATCGGAATCGAATTTGACGATGAAAAAGGAGAGCCATCTAAAGATCTCGCTGAAGCATTTGCCGAAAAATGTTTGCTGAATAAGTTGCTCGTTTTAACCTGTGGAAATCGGGGCCAGGTGGTGAGATTGATTCCACCACTCACCCTGTCGGATGCAGAAGCTGAGAAAGCCTGCGAAATATTGATCAAATGCATGCCTGCTTAAAATTGCACAAACCAAATTAGGAGGAAATATGAGCGGAACTGTCGTAAGTCCAGACACCCAAAAGTCTAGAAGTGGCGCTCCCCAAATCTATAACAATCTCATTGGTGGGCAATGGGTAAAGGCGGAAGGTGGCAAAACTTTTGACAGCACCAATCCAGCAAATTTGGATGAAGTAATAGGTCATTTTGCCGCTTCGAGTAAAAGCGATGTCACCAGAGCTGTCGATGCTGCTGCAAAGGCATTTCCGAAATGGAAGCAAGTGCCCGCGCCATACCGTGCCGAAATTTTACTGAAAGCTTCTCGAATACTGGAAACGCGCAAAGAAGAGTTGGCCACCCTCATGACGTCCGAAATGGGCAAAGTAATCAACGAAGCGCGTGGCGATGTGCAAGAAGCAATCGATATGGCCAAGTACATGGCCGGCGAAGGACGTCGTTTGTTTGGTCAGACAGTCCCTTCCGAATTGCAAAACAAATTCGCAATGGCAATTCGTCAGCCGGTAGGAGTCGTTGGCTTAATCACACCCTGGAACTTTCCGATCGCAATACCAAGTTGGAAATTGTTTCCAGCTCTGGTGTCGGGTAATACCGTTGTGTTGAAGCCAGCAACAGACACGCCCCTATGCGCCCTCATGCTTGTTGAAATTTTAATTGAAGCCGGTTTACCACCAGGCGTTCTCAATTTTGTCACCGGCCGCGGTGGCGAGATTGGTATGGCAATCGTAGAAGATCCACGCGTTAAGGCCATTAGCATTACAGGCTCAACTGAAGTAGGTAAGCGGGTCGCAGGACGTTGCGGCGAGCTTATGAAGAAGATATCCTGCGAGCTCGGTGGTAAAAATGCCATTTGTGTAATGGAAGATGCCGATCTGGAACTAGCTGTGGACGGTGCACTTTGGGGCGCTTTTGGAACAGCGGGACAACGCTGCACAGCAGCCAGCCGCGTCGTAATTCACAAAAAACGCTATAAAGAGTTCGCCGATATGCTGGTTAAACGTACAAAGGAACTCAAAGTTGGCAACGGTCTTGATCCTGATAATCAAGTTGGACCAGTAATAAATCGCTCGCAATTGAAGAGCATCAATGATTATGTTCAAGTCGGCAAGCAAGAAGGCGCCAAGCTCATTTTTGGCGGAAATATTCTCAGTGAAGGTGAATTGGCAAAAGGATGTTTCCACGAACCAACCATATTTGGTGACGTAAAACCAGACATGCGCATTGCTCAAGAAGAAATATTCGGACCCGTTACTGCACTCATTCCAGTAGAAAGTTTTGAAGAAGCCATCGCTGTTGCTAACGGCACAGAATTCGGTTTGTCCCTTTCAATGTACACGCAAGACATCAATCGTGCCTTCAAAGCAATAGAAGAACTTGAATCCGGCATTGTCTATATCAATGCACCCACAATTGGTGCAGAAATTCAATTGCCATTCGGTGGTATCAAATCAACAGGTAATGGTCACCGCGAAGCCGGTACTACAGCGGTAGAACAATTCACGGAATGGAAGGCAATCTATGTAGACTATTCCGGACGCCTACAAAAGGCTCAAATAGATTCATACGATCATTAAGGAAAGAGTGGAGACAAATTATGGATTTTGATTTTTCGCCGGAGCAACTGGCAATTCGCAAGCACATGCGTGACTTCGCCGAGCGCGAGATCGCGCCTGTAGCGCAGAAAAATGATCGCGCCTGTCAATTTGATTGGGACATCGCACACAAAATCTTCAAAGAAGGATTTCTTGGTTGCCCTGTACCGGAAAAATATGGCGGCCTCGGGCTCGATTATGTTTCCTACGGGTTAATGACTGAAGAAGTGAATCGCATATGCTCTTCCACTCGTACCTTATTTTCAGTGCAAACATCTCTTGTCGCTCTCACCATTTTAAAATGGGGAACGGAAGAACAAAAAATGCAATATCTTCCGAAACTGTGCACCGGTGAATTCATCGGTTGTTACGGTTTAACAGAGCCTGAAGCAGGAAGTGATGCAGCCAATCAACAAACACGCGCTCGCAAAGATGGCACCGATTATTTGTTGAGTGGTCAAAAAACTTGGATATCATGCGGCACCATTGCAACACACGCTCTCATTTTCGCTACTGTCGATCCGGCGCTCGGTCACAAAGGCATTACCTGTTTTATTGTGGACACGAAAACACCAGGCTTTAAAGCTCAGAAAATCGAAGGTAAATTAGGCTTGCGCGCCTCCGATACAGCAATGCTCTTTCTGGATGAAGTGCGCGTGCCGGCGAGCAGTATGTTGGGAAACGTTGGCGAAGGCTTCAAGATTGCAATGAGTGCCTTAGACAACGGCAGATTTTCTGTTGCTGCCGGTGCAGTTGGATTGGTGCAAGGTTGCATCGATGTTTGTTCGAAATACGCTATGCAAAGAATCACATTCGGAAAACCGATTGGTGAACATCAACAAGTGCAAGCGATGATTGCGGATATGGTGGTTGATTGCGAAGCCGGCCGTTTGCTTTATTTGCGTGCCGCGCATTTGAAAAACAAAGGTGTTCGCAACACAATGGAAACATCTCTTGCAAAATTATTTTGTGGAGAAGCAGCTAATAGAGCCGGGCACAACGCCGTGCAAATTTTCGGTGGCTATGGTTATTCAGATGAGTATCCGGTTGAACGCTATTTCCGTGATGCAAAAATCCTGAATATCTACGAAGGCACACGCGAAGTACAAAAAATGATTATTGCTCAGGATGCACTCGGAATTAGGAGCGCAAATGGCAAGCCAGAAACACGTTTAACAGAACTTGCCACAGCCGGCGTATAGAATCGTTGGTTACCTAACAGAAGCCAATAGACACCGTATATAATGACCCCTTGTTAACCGTTTTCGCGCTACTAGTCTGTCTTTCGAGCGATTCGAGTTTAATGAGAAAATCGCAACATTTAATCGTCAAAATTCAATTTGGTCGGTTATATTGTTATCAATAAATATCGAGGGCATCCCAATGGCCACATTCCTTAGCAGTGCTATCGTAGTTCTCGCTGCCTCTTCAATTGCTTTATGGCTTAATGATAGATTTCCGCTGGGCGGATACATCGACGAAGGAAATCATCAGTAATTAGCTTATTTCGAACGCGCCATCGTTCATTTACGTTTATCACCATCATTGCAACATTGCTTTTTAGCGGTTGCACGGCTGGGGATTCGGAATCTGATGATGAGAGTGACGAAAAGCAATCCTCACTTGAGGAATGCAATAAAGCCATTGCTTCTGCTTTCTGCGAGCGCGGCAATTTCTATTCCGAAAAAGAGGAATGGAATAAAGCTGTTCCTGATTACACGGAATCGCTTAAAAACGACGCGCGCAATTCAATTACTTATGGTTATCGAGGACGGGCCTACGCTAGCCTGCATAAGCCTGAATTGGCATTAGCTGACTTTTCAAAAGCAATTGAAATCGATCCGAACAACGCCTGGCTTTATGAAAATCGAGCCGATGTTTACGACGATTTAAAAAAATACGATCTGGCTATTAAGGATTTGGACCAGGCGATCAGGTCAGATCCCAAAGATGCCATTGCGTATGGGCGCAGAGGTTACATCTGGAGTGAGCAAAAGCAATACGGTAAAGCAATTGAAGATTACAGCAAAGCCGTAGAAATGGAACCATTAAGCGCCTGGGCTTACGATCAACGAGCGCAAGCCTATGATGCCGCAGGCGATCACAAGAAGGCTCTTAAAGATTTGGACAAAGAAGTTTCTTTGGAACCTAATAATTCTGAAGCCTTCAACGCACGGGCCTGGTCCCACGTGCAAGCTCATGAAAATGAACCAGCTCTGCAAGACGCATTGCGATCGGTGCAATTAAATTCAAAAGATCCAGATGCACAAGACACTCTTGGCTATGTTTACGACGCGTTCGGACAGGAACAAAACGCTCTTAGTGCTTTCAACCGGGCTATTGAATTGGGTACTAACTCCGGAGACATCTATTATCACCGAGCTCAAGTTCTGCTAAAAACGGGCAGTAAAGATGCAGCGCAAAAGGATCTCGACCAGGCTAAAAAACTTGGTTATACCGCAGAACCATAACTGGAAAGATCGCATCACTTTCCAAGCGCCTACAATAGCTATCCCGTTTCTATTGCAGGAGTGAAAGATGTCTAGCGTTTATAAGATGACCGAAATCGTCGGAACCTCGCCGAAAGGCATGTCAGAGGCAGTTCAAGAAGCTGTTAAGCGTGCATCAAAAACATTGCGCAATTTAGGTTGGTTCGAAGTGGTCGAAACCCGTGGCTTGATTAAAGACGGACAAGTAGCCGAATTTCAAGTCACAATCAAAGTAGGCTTCCGCCTCGACGACGGCGACTAAGCACCACCAGCGGTGCTGGCTATAAATTCCGAAATGTCCTTCTTAAGATCTCGCATCGATTGATAGCGATTATCGGCTTTGCGTGCCAAAGATTTGGAAACAATCTTTTCCAATTTCGGATAGGCGCCGATTGACGGTTCGTGCACTTCCATGGGTGGCACGTGCGACTCGGTAACGTGTTTGTACAGAAGAGCAATGGCGTTGTCGGCCTGAAATGGTCCAACACCAGAAAGAGCTCTATACATAATGCAACCAACGCTGTAGACATCGCTGCGTTGATCGAGATCGAGTCCACAGCATTGCTCTGGACTCATAAACCCGGGCGTACCCACAGTAAGACCATCTTGGGTGAGTTTTTGCTCCAATTCCGCAGAAAGCTCTTTGGCAATTCCGAAATCGACGATTTTTACGAGTTCTTTGTCTATATTTTCGCCAACGAGAATGATGTTACTGGGCTTCAAATCGCGATGAAGCACTCCAACTTCATGCGCCGCGCCAATCCCATCACAAATTTGTTCAGCAATTCGACAGAGCCGCAGTACATCCATGCGGCCAGCTTCATTCAAAATACCGGCAAGACTTCTACCTTCCAGATAATCCATGACGAAATAAGGCGCGCCTGAATGGGACACCCCGTGACCGTGTAGCTTAACGAGATTGGGATGAATTGTTTTGCTTAATGTCGTTGCTTCGCGTTCAAATCGCTTTTTGGCATTTTCATCTGAGAAGTGAGCTTGCTTCAGAATCTTAAGCGCATAAAGATCATCTGTAAGGGCTTGCCGCACCAGAAAAATCGTGGCAGACGCACCCATCCCAATCGTTCTTACGACCTGGTAGGACTGGTCGATAAACTCCCCGGGGGCGGGTAGTTCATTTTCCTCTGATTGCAGAACGGCCATTATTAAGAACGCTCAGACGCCAATCGGAACAACTTAGAATACCAAAGGTTACACTCATTCAATACACAATTATCGATTTATCTCGACGTTTGTCTGTAATCTAGAAACATTAATTGCCCAAAATTTTCATTTCCTGTACTGGCCATTTACTGCTAATTACGCGTGAGTCTTGCTTAGAAACTGATTGCAAGACAACTTCAAATTGCGATGGCCCGGAGCGATGAGAAAAACACATCTCATCTTCATTTCGCCATGATGGATTGAATTTCAATTCGCTGCCAGTAGCATCCTTTGAAATTTTTTCTACAGTATTCACCGCGCCCGTCTCAAGATCCAGCAGGGTAACTGCACCGGTATTGCTTGCGACAACCACTTTAGTTCCAGCCTTGTTAATCTCAAAATGACTCAAATCGTTGCCTAGAGGATCCCCTTTCGATTCAATTTTCTCAAGAGTCTTACCGTCAGGACTCAACTCGTAAAGACTGCCTTTTTTCTTAAATGACTCATCCGTACACGGCAATTCAGTCAATTCAGCATTGAAAAGGATTTTGCCATTCGGCAACGTACGTAGACGCGTTTCCTGTGAGAACGGCAACCAGCCAAGAACACTTCCGGATCTTTGTGTGAGTGTTCCGCCCGTGTAATCCAAATGGCAAGTCATTATCATGCCTAATGGTACTGTGCCGTTTGTTGAGCCTTCTTCAGTAATGGGCCGATTCGCTTGCACAAAAATGATTTGCGTTCCATCAGCGTTCCAATCTGGATAACTTGCATTTCCAGATTCCAGCCATTTCGCCGGTCTTTGGCCGCCAATGAATGCCAGGTACAAATCGCACCCTTTGGACCCCTTGTCTTCGGAAACGAGCACCATGTCACCCTTTGGTGAAACCCGTAAATCAGCAATTTCTGAAGCTGAACGCAAAAGCACTGGTCCACTTTCTATTTTTTCTTGAACGGTTATTAGCTGGACTGAATAGGTTGAATAAAAACCACCAATCTCAGTTAACTCCGATGGAGATATTTTAGTGTTCAGCTCATTCAGTTTCTTGATTAATGCCGGTCTTCCGTACTTACTTTCAAGATAGGGCATGACGAAATCGCTCGAGCCATTTTGCTTTGAAAATCTTTGATCTAGCTGCGCCATGGTGCCATGAAAGTTCCAAACTTCTTCGCTATCGGAAATAGCTTTGTCAACTTCCGCTTTGCTCAAAAGCGGTTTCATTTCTGCCCAAGTGCAACCCGTTTTTTCAATGACAACGACAGCACGTTTGCCATCGGGAAGCCATCGGAATAGCTTTGCTTTGATCGAAGTTGATTGCGAAAGAGTGCCCTGGGCGTCACCAAACTTGATACCACTATCAGCAAGTACAGCTACTTTTGAACCATCCGGGGACCAGACTATTTTATCTAGTGACTCGCAAGCGCTAAGGATGGGAACTGCTATTAAACATATCAGCAGTCTAATGAGGCGCATTGCTTACTCAGTGCCCTTTTGAATCGACTGAATTAAGTCCCAAAAATACGATCGCCGGCATCACCGAGACCAGGAACTATGTATCCATGCTCGTTGAGATGATCGTCAATTGCTCCGGTTGTGATTTGGACATTTGGAAAATTTTCCTGCACATGCTTTATGCCTTCCGGGGCCGACAAAAATGACACGAGGTGAATAGACTGCACTTTTAAATTGCTGAAAAGCGATATTGCTGCAACGGCAGAACCACCAGTAGCAAGCATAGGATCTAAAATAAATACGCTACTTTCTGCAGGCAGTTTTTCCGGCAGTTTCGAGTAATACGAAATTGCTTTGAGTGTTTCTTCATCGCGGCGCAATCCAACGTGGTAGATGCGCGCACCGGGAAACAAATCCTGAGCGGCTTCGGACAAAACTAAACCGGCTCGCAATACTGGTGCAAGAATTACATAGTCTGTCAGCACTACGCCTTTACCAGGACCCATGGGTGTTTCAACACCGATTTCTTTTGCGGACAGTCCAACCATCGCCTCATAAATAAGGAGCCGGCTGAGTTGCAAGGACAGGCGGCGGAATTCACTTGAAGGCGTGCGATAGTCTCTCAATTGCGTGAGAGCATTTTGAATGAGTGGGTGTTTTGCAACTTTTACAGATGAATGTGCTGAGATCATTTTCAATGCCTATTAGGTAGCGGCGTGTAAGAGGCTTTCTGCTTCTTGACGCGCCCAGCGGTCCGCCTCAAGTATATCGTCCAAACTTGGTTTTGAAATCGATTTGTGTCGTTCCAGTACAGAGCTCAACATTTTCGGAATCGTACCAAAAGAAATTCTGCGCTTTAAAAACGCTTCCACAACAATTTCGTTGGCCGCGTTTAAAACGCTCGCTCTTGTGCTGTCTTCACTTGCCAAGTCTGCGGCAATTTTAAGACAAGGAAAGCGCTTAAAGTCAGGCTCTTCAAAGGTAAGTTTCGATAGCTTAGTGAGATCGAGCCTGGGAACTATTGTAGACTCAACGCGATTTGGATAAAAAAGCGCATAGTGTATCGGCATTCTCATATCAGGATGTCCGAGTTGGCCAACTATGGAGCCGTCTTTGAATTCGACCGCTGAATGAAGAATTGATTCGGGATGAATGACAACTCGGATTTTTTCGGGACTGATGTCAAAAAGCCAGCGTGCCTCAATAATTTCCAATCCCTTATTCATCATCGTGGCGGAATCAATTGTGATTTTATGCCCCATCGACCAGTTGGGATGATCGAGCGCATCTTCAACGGTGGCATTTTCTATTTGTTCGTTAGACCATTTTCGAAAGGGTCCGCCTGAAGCAGTCAACCAGATAGCGCTTAAATCTTGAGGTCCGTAGCCGTGCATCGATTGATGTATGGCAGCATGCTCGCTATCAACAGGTACGATAGCCGCCTGGTATTGCTTTACCATAGGCATAATGACACCACCTGCTGCAACAAGAGTCTCTTTGTTGGCAAGGGCAATTGTTTTACCTTGTTTGATGGCAGCGGCAGTGGGCTTCAATCCTAGAAAACCTACTACAGCAGTAACTACAGTTTGAGCTTCGTTGTGCGTTGCAACGAGCTCCAGCCCTTCCTCACCGTGGTGAATCGCCACTTCATTCGCTTTCGTACCAAGCAATTTTTGCAGCTCGGATGCAGCGCGACTGTCCGGCACAGAAACAAGATCAGGCGAAAATGTCGTTATGCTCTGAGCAAAGTCTGGAAGACTCCTGGCACCGGCAGCCATGGCAACTACCTTGAGGGCCTCTCTATGGGCGGCCACAACCGCAAGCGCCTGCCTGCCAACGGACCCTGTCGCGCCAATTAAACTGATGCGTTTCAAAAACTATACCGCCGCTCACAACTGCCTCATTTTACAGTGTTGCAAGCGGGACGTCAGGCAACCATGTTTTGCAGTTGGAACTCTTGAGGAACTTCAAGGTCTACATTGCCGCCTAAGCGAATCTTGTTGATCAAGGCTTTTATAGCCGAATTGCGAGCAAAAGCCTGATCGTAGGCGCCGAGGAAGAAGCCGTTTCCGTAGCGACCACGCGGGTCTACATCAAATGGCGCCCAGGGCAAAACCGTGTTCATTTGTGGCATGAAGCCCAGATCTTTTAGCGGGGAAAGGA
>CAJCIF010000414.1 GCA_903970355.1 Actinomycetota bacterium | reverse complement strand
AGGGGCTGCCATGTGCATTTGTGGAGCATGTGATGCTGCCATATGCATTTGCGGAGCAGCATGCATTTGAGGAGCTGCCATGTGCATTTGCGGAGCAGCATGCATTTGAGGAGCTGCCATGTGCATTTGCGGAGCAGCATGCATTTGAGGAGCTGCCATATGCATTTGCGGAGCGGCAGCGTGAGCTTGTGCTTGAGGGGCAGCTCCTCGTGGAGGTTCGCCACCATGTGCCTCTGCCGTAGTTATTGACGCCATGAGCGAACTCAAAAGGATAAATTGATATTTCATATACTGCCCTATCGCATTTTTTGGCCGGTACTCACTCCAGAATCGAAGCTTGTTGCTGTATTTATCCGACGCGGTCGCTAGGGCAATGTTCCGTTTGGTCTATTAATCGATTCGGATTGAAAAGCTATTAAAAAATGCGCAAAATCTACACAATTAAACGGCAAGATTTCTTTTGTGCAGATTTTTAGTTGAGGGAGAATATCATGAACCGCTTTCTATTTCGTTCGGTGCAATTTGCATCGCTTGCAATTTTCGTAACTGCAGCGACACCGTTAGCATCCTATGCAGGATTTTTCGGAGATCATCCGCGCTATTTGCATGCGCTCTCAGACCTCAGATATGCTAGATCGCTTGTTTCAAAACCGGATGCAGGCAATGTGATGGCGGATGAAGGACAAGCTGTCCATGAAATAGATGATGCAATAAGGGAAATCTCTGAAGCGGCTAAAGAAGATTGGAAGCCGGTATACGATCATCCACCGGTAGACACGTCTCTCGATAGGCCAGGGCGCCTGCACGAAGCCATTGGAGTGCTCGATAAAGCGCAACGCGATCTGAGCAAGGAAGAAGACAATGGTGACGCTCGCAGCTTGCGAAATCGCGCAGTTAGACATTTGCAAATGGCACGCGATTACGTGCGCAAAGCAATTGGTGATAAGGAATTAGATCAAAGCAGAAGATTCTAGATCTAGTGCTGAAGAAACTTATGGTTTTTTCGCGATTTGCTCTGGAGCGGATAGTGTAAGAATCGAATTTGTATTTTTCGGCATTGGCCAATAGACTGGCTGTGGAGCTTTGGGTACTTTTGTTCTGGATATCACAACTGGGTTTTGCGCATTATCTGCCAAATACTTTGTGAGCATTGTGCGCCCTTTGTTTCCGGTGAGCCCGATGACCGTTAGGGCGACTGAAGCAAGTCCTTCTGCCTCACCTAACTCACCGGCGGCTATTCTTGTTTCCAAAATCTTGCGGATATCCGGATTGATTAGAGATCCTCTGCCACCACTTTGATAAATGCCGGCAAAGATGTCATGCAAATCGCTGCTGTTTGCATCCAGCAGCTTCATGCAATCCTGGCGGGCCAAAATGCCGCGCTCGACTAATATCAAGTACTCAGGATCACCGCCTGCGCTACGCACTTTCTCTATCTGTTCATGCATGATTTCTGGTAGCGCTTTACCATCTTTCATAGCCTTGAATAATTCCACCAGGGTGTTCCCGAGCATTTCTCGTTCAGCCTTTTCTGGCGTGTGAACAGTTATTGTGCCGCCGTTGTCTAGAACATCGTCCACCAGTTGAGCGTTGGTTGGGTCTACGATGTTTCCATCTTTGTCCTTGATCACAGCATGAGTAGCGCCCATATCAAACATGCCAATTTTGTTGCCATCCACAACGAAATTCCGACCATGTCTATCTCTGTCTACGGGCCCGCCGTCTGTGTCATTCGCCGTTTCTATCGCTACTACTGCTTTGGCTTGATCGTGCACCTGAGCTGTCTTAGCAGGATCGCCTTTGGCGTCTTTCACGGCATCGTTAAATACCGGCCCAGGCATTTTTTGCATCTGCCTGAATTCCGGACCGTAGTTATACCATTGCGCTGAACTTACGGAATACGGTGTGTTATTGACTGTCACTGTTGTACCTGCGTATCTGTCCGTCATAGCACTTGCTGTAGTGGCACCTACTTTTCCATTTGTTTCCAAAGCTGCGCTTACGCTAGCACTATGCACCATCTGTGAAACTGATTGAGGTACAGCTTTGCCAATATCGTATTTACCGGTGCTCAATTCTTGGATAAAGCGCGCCATGGTATTAAAGCCGTCCTCTGCTCTTTCTTGAGCGTAAGGAGTAATCATCGAGAAGACGGAATCGTAGGCATCAACAGTGGTGAAGAAGGATGCTGCGCCTAACACTTTTCCAAGTTTTGGATATTTATCCCGCAATTCTTTCGGTACAGTTGCCTCATAAAGCGCCCACATTTGCCAACGGGGCGTGTCTATTTTGCCTTTTAGTGGTTCCATATCGTTAGCAATATCTGCTGGAGTACTCGGGTGGCTTGCAATTGCTTGTCCCAATTTCTTCCATGCTGGTCCCATGAGATCTAGCAATGTAGCTAATCGTTGTCCGACACCAACATCTTCTCCTTGTCCGCTTGCTGACTGCTTCGCTGCCATCAAGGCGGAAAGGAACAACGGGCGTGAATTTTCATCAAGCACGCCTTTAGCAAGGAAGGCTTGCAAAAATGCTCGTCCTTCTTTTGAATAATTGATGTTTGTAGGCAGAAGCTCGTTTATGCAGCGTTCCGATGCTTGTCCAAAGAGTTTTTCTCGTCCTGCTTCCGATTTTATTTGCGACGGAGGCATTAGCAGTTCTTTCATGATCATGGCTCGTAACGGTAAAGGAGCTGACCAAAAGTCTTCATACATCCTATGTGACTGGATACGAGCGAGAGTAAGACTTGCTTCGTCCGGATCGTCCGAATCAACGAAATCAGCTAGATCTCGCAGATTTTTATCTGCAAATTGTCTTATGTCTTCGGTTGAACCTGATGATAAAAACAAATTGACGAGGCTTTCTTGCTTGTTGTCAATGCATAGGGTTTTATAAATACTCTGGCCGGCACCAAAAAGTTCTCCCGCGCGTGTTGCATCGGAACGGCCAACTCTTTGATAAATGGAATTTTCACATTTAAGGCTAACATCACGCTGAGATATAACGGCATCTGCAAGCTGTCTCAACATCTCATAACGAACGTTGAATACAGCATTTCTGCCTACGTTCTCTATGGTGGCAGATATTTTCTTTGCATAGAGAGCAGAACCGTCATCGGTGCCAAATTGCTGACCACGAAGGTTTGCCCAATCGGAGATTAGCGCATTGCGGATTTTCAGATCTGGAACTTCTTTGCGGGTAAGCAATATTTTTTCTGCCACCGCGACTCGTTCAACATCCGGAATCTTTGCGTATGATTCGGTAATTCGTTTTGTGAATTCGTCTCGAAAGCGCACTTCTGTGAGCAAATGTTGATCCATGGCAAACTGATAGATCTTGTACAGTGAAACTGGATCAGTCGGCCAATTTGGCGGACTCTCCACTGCGTCAAGAACTTTGTTCTCAATGTTTGTAGTTTTTTCTTGGTTGACCTCGAAGAGATCATAGCCCCTACTGGCAGTCTCAACGAACTCGGGATGTTTTACTATGAGATCCAAAATCAGTTTTGGATCGTGATGTGTTTTAAGGTATATCGAAATCTCTGTTGCAGCGGCGACACTAATATTAGTGCGCGAATTTTGATCATAACCATGGTAACCAGCTGATTCATATTTCTCGATTACAGCTTTCAGATCAGTTGCATTCTCTGGTTTCTGATATTGAAATGCCCTGCGCCAAAAGCCGATTTCAGCGCATAAAGGGCTGCCTTCCGCTAGAAGTTGCCCTTTTTCTTGTATTGTGAAAAGCTTGTGATCATCTTGCGCGATGAAATCGAGTAATGGCAAATAGGAAATAGCGCTCTTAAAGTTGCGGGTCATTTCGTATCCACTTTGACTTTCAATAATATGCTCGTAATTTGTCGAGAATTCCGAATTCAGGAAGAAGCTTCTTATAGCCTCTCGGGCTTCGTTGTAGTAAGGCGCAGACGGATCTTTTAGGCATTTGTCAAAAAAAGTTGTCATCTTCGTAAGTTCTTGGCACCTTTTCTCAAGGCTCTCTACGTCATTCTTAGCTAACGAAATTCCTTCGAGTTTTCCTTTCACTTGCTCGAAAAATGACTTGGGGTTTTTAATAAATTCTGCTGGTTCATTTGTTAGAGGTTTGGCGCCTGCTTCTCTTGCTCGCTCGAGTGATATCTGGGCTAATCGACGAATTAGGAGATTTTCGTATCCAGAGAAGCGGTCTGTAGACTCTGCTACTCCAGTGCCCACAAGGGCTCCAGCTGCATCCAGTTTCAATTGGTCTGCGGTTAAATCGCCTTTGGGGCTGGTAGGGTAGCTGACAAATTTAGAAGTATCCCCTCCAAATATTTTCTTGCTCCTATACCAATTTATGTCGTCTTCGCTCGCTGTGCTCGCCAGCCGGGGGTCCAGTACCCCAAGCGACCAGAGAGTCCGATACATATCTGATGAATGTGTCGCAATCGCCGACTTTACATGTTCGTTCCACGGCATTAATATGTCTTCAGGCGAGTTTTTCGCTTGTTTTAACTCACGGCTATATTCCTGGGTACTTTTTAGATCAAATTTGGGAAGCGAAATTGCTCGCCAATCGATTTCATTTGAAGGAATTGAGTTCAAGGTTTCTTGAAGCCATTTCGCATTGTTCACCATTTCCACCGAATTTTTTGCATGAATAAAATCATCAACAGCGTTAGCTATATCGCTGATTTTCCCGTCCGGGAAATATTCCGCATTATTGAAAATAGCTCTATTCAATGCGGGATATAAGTCATTGAAGGCTCGCGGATTGGTGAGCAGGTTTTCGGCCACGGACGAAGCCAACTTGAACTGACCATCATCCGCAGCGTCAAGCTTAAGACCTCGAACTATATTGGAAAGATCCTTTGATCTAATGAAGTACCTGTCTGAGAGATTTGGAAGAATGCTTTGAATCTTTTTCAGTTGTTCAATGCCGGAGAGTTTGTCGAAGTCTGCCCCCAGTTGTTCTTGAACGAAAGAAGTATGCCTGGCATGTTCTGCCACTGCAAGGAGAGAATCTGGCATTGGCACAACGGCTTTATTCTCAGCTGCACCTTTCGTTCCCTGTAATTGACGTATAACAGCTAAGCTATTTTCAACATTATCATCTCGAAATTCTGGCAAAGGGTGGGCGTCTACCATTGATGCCCAGACGGGTGGCTCAGCCTTTCCAATGACCTTTTGCATCCACTTTCTGGCTTCTCGCATATCAAGGCCGTTTGGAATTTCCGGCGTTGAGAGATTTGCCATCATTGCAATTGGGCGAGCATCGGCTGATGCTTCTTCTATTTGACTATTTGCACCAGCACCTATTAAATTGAAAATCTTCAAGTGCGTTAGTTCATGGAATGTTACGAACGCCAATTGGTTGAAGTTCTCAAACGTCGGAAATATACTTTTGTCGAACGCCATGAGAGTTTTGTTCTTAGTTGGAATTATGTAGGCATTTGGATCACCAGTGTCTGTCAAAATGAATTGGATTGGATTTGTTTTTAGTTTCTCTTGAAACGCAGGATCTGGAACAAGACGTTGTAAAACCTTTTCCATTTCTGCTTGAAACTGTTTACCTTCTGGCGAATTGGGAGGGACAATGCGCTCCATTTCTAAAAAGCTTTGAGGAAAATTATCAGCAGTTAGTGTCCCGTCCTTAAGTTTTTCGTGCAAATCTTTCAACGCGATGCCACTTGGATCACGTGAGGAGCCCATCCCAAAAACTTCTGGCACCTTATCTTGAAGATAGTCTTTAGCCTGTGCCTTCTGTTCTTCAGGCACCGCTCGTGGTGCAGGTATTGCCGGCTTCTCTTCTTGCCCGTCAATTGTTAGATGAATGTTATTTGGCAGACGATACTTTAGCGAGCCATTCAGCTGTGCTTGTGGCAACTTCTCTGTAGTTAATTTGATAAAAACATCTTGGAGCTGCTTTAGACGTTTAG
>CAJCIF010000413.1 GCA_903970355.1 Actinomycetota bacterium | reverse complement strand
ACCGGGTAGTGCTGTTTTATGGATTCACGGACCACAGCCCGAGTCCAATCGCGAAATATACATCATGGGGCAATATGAGGCCCGCCCGTCTTTTTACGATTTCCCGATTCAAAACAGCTACACAGACACCGCCGAGTTTTTCAGAAGCTATGGTGAAATTGGGCCGTTCGAGATGGTGCCAACAACTGGTGCATTAGCTGCAGATCTGGGTCACCTATTTTCCAAATGGAATCCTGGCAGTTTTGACTACCATGTGTCCATGAAGTCTGTTGCCACCATTCCGCAAAATGCCGAACCGATTTCTAAACATGAAGAGCCAGAAGTGCTTGCATTGTGGGCGAAGGAAATGAGCACAAAGTACAACGGAAAAAATGCATCTAATTTAGGCTCACAGATTGGTACAGCAAATCATGTAGTAACCCAAAAGAGTGCTGCAATCTGCAGCGGTTGTAGTCAATCTGCTGCTGATGTGACTGTCAGTTATGAAAAGGTACGCGTCAATAACCTGGCCAATATGGAAGCCTTGTTAAATATATTCGCCAACCTTGTCGAGGTAGTGGGAGTGCTCGCTGGTTTAGCCTCATTTTGCTTCGCTCTAACGGGGAATCAGGAGGCTTCCGGTAACGCTGAACAGAAAGGCCCATCTTACTCTAAGAGAGGTCAATTGATTGCATTTGGAGTTTTTTCGATCCTCTTAGGCCTGATGACACCGGGTATTTTGAACTGGTTCGTCGCATCCGCGCGCGATGCCAATCTTTTTAGCTAGTGCAGTACTGAATATGGAGAATGAGTCAATGAATGCTTTTAAAGGGTTAACTCTGCTAGTTAAAAAACTGAATCGGTTGCTTACATTTGAAAAAAGATTGAGTCGTCGCAACAAAATAATTCTAGGTATTTTTGTCTTTAGCATGTGGTTGGCAATACCGATGTCTATGAAGATAATGATTCTTTCGACTCATTGCATCAACTTGGGTCTAGGTTTATTTCTTCATGGAATGCTCTTCTATCGCAAGCGAAAAACGGTTGTGGGATTCAACCTGAATTTGAATCGCCACATGACGGTTGCGCTCGGTACTACGCTTTTTCTGTGTGGTGTTATTTCAAGGAGAGTTATCTTGTAAGGGCTGCTTGCTTAATTCTTGCAGCGGCTACAAAACCGGTAACGATTGGGTGCGGCTTCTCTTTAGTAGAGATAACATGCGGAATGAAAAGAGTGCCCATGAAAAATGGATGGTTTCGCAGTTCAAATATTCTGCCTGGACTATCCACTTTATTTTCTCTGGCTTCAGCTGAAGTATCGATACCAGATATGGTGAGGCCTGCAGATTCCATGAGGTGCTCATGCTTTCGTTGCAACCCGAAGTTGCAGTAATAGCGCTCTTTCGCCGAATTAGTTTTATAAAGGTTTTCAGCTATGGTTCCTGGTACAAGATCAAGTGCCATTTCTTTGCCGGCGAGCGAGCAGACTAGTTTCGAAATAAACAAATTGGAAGATTCAGGACTGCTTTCTCCATGTTCGGCATCCGTATAGCCAAGAAGGTTTCTGGCAATTTCGATAATGGCGTGCTGACAACCGCCACAAGTGCCAAGGAAAGGCACGTGTTTTTCGCGCGCGTATTTAATTGCTGCAACCGCTCCCTCGAGACTTTCGTACGGGCTTCCTGGAGCGCAGAAAAGACCGGCATACTGCTCGAGATGGTTGAGATCACCTTCTAAGGAAGATGTAGCCAACCACTCAACTGCTACTTGTTCACCGAAGCCATTTGCAGAATGATTGATTGCTGGAGCAATTGCTTCGTGTGGTTCAGATCCGCTTTTGTAATCCCCAATAACGCCTATTTTGTACATATGACACCTGCCTTTCTGGGTTTTAGCAATCTTACAATTGAGTGCTGGTCTAAAATATTAAAAGCGACCCGTGCATTAGCCGTTCATGTAGTTCTCGCAATACTTGACACAGCACGTTGCTAGATGGAATAGTGCATATTGCGGCGAGTAGCCAGAAGACTCATGTCCAATTCGAAAGCAATTGAATACCGGGATGTAATCATCGTGGGAGCAGGGCTCTCAGGTATTGCTGCTGCCTATCACCTCCAATCTAAGCTGCCGGGAAAAGGCTATGTCATTCTCGAAGGGCGCAAGGCAATGGGCGGCACGTGGGATTTATTTCGTTATCCAGGTATCCGATCGGACTCAGACATCCAAACACTTGGATATGGCTTTCGTCCATGGTTAGGCGATCGCTCCATCGTTGACGGCGCTTCTATCGCCAACTACATTCGCGAAACAGCATCAGTTTATGGCATCGATCGCCACATAAGATTCGATCATAAAGTCGTCAAAGTATCGTGGTCATCTGCGGAAGCTTTCTGGACTATAGAAGTAACTGCTGAAGAAAACCAAACAAGATTTTTCAGTTGTCGATTTCTCTTCATGTGTTGTGGTTACTATGATTATTCGCAAGGTTATCAGCCGAGCTGGCCGAAAATGGATGCCTACAAAGGCGTAGTTGTACATCCGCAACATTGGCCCGAGAAACTCGATTACAACAATAAGCACGTGCTGGTTATCGGCAGTGGAGCAACGGCAGTAACACTCGTTCCGGCTATGGCTGAGAAAGTAGCTCACATAACGATGTTGCAGCGCTCGCCAACATATATTGTGTCGCGTCCGGCAAAAGATTTCATAGCCAATTTCTTTTTCCGAGTTCTTCCTCCCACGTTTGCTCACACCCTTGCGCGTTGGAAAAATTTGCTGCTTACGATGTATTTCTACAATTTCGCGCGTATGCGGCCGGCGCGTACTAAAAAAGCAATATTGCAAATGGCCAGTAAGGAACTCGGCAAGGAGTATGATGTCCATACTCACTTCAACCCCCGCTACAACCCCTGGGATCAGCGTCTTTGCATAGTTCCTGATGGAGATTTATTTGCTGCTATTCGTTCTGGAAAAGTTTCGATCGTCACCGATGAAATCGAATGCTTTACTGAAAATGGTTTGCTTCTTCGATCAGGAAAAAATATCGAAGCTGACATCATCGTGACAGCAACTGGTCTCAATTTGAAATTAATCGGCGGCGCCGACATTTTGGTCGACGGTGAAAAACTCGATGCGAGCAAGACGTTCAGCTATAAAGGCATGATGCTAAATGATGTGCCAAACTTTGCTTTTGCGGTCGGCTATACGAATGCATCATGGACATTGAAATGCGAACTCGTAGCGGAATATGTTTGCCGATTGCTTAAATGCATGGACAAAAACGGCTATGTATTCTGTACGCCAAGACTTAAAGATGAATCGATCTTAGCGTTGGCTCCGATAGATTTGACGTCCGGGTACATCAAACGATCCGAGCACCTTTTGCCCAGGCAAGGATCAAAAAATCCCTGGAGGCTGTATCAAAATTATGCGTTGGACTTACTGACCTTGCGGTTTTGCAGAGTACAAGATGGCACAATGGAATTTACCAAGCAAGTTTCTTCTACATCAAACCACAGCCAGTACGTTGGATCTGCTCATCTTCGCAAGTGATGCGAGATGAAGGATGATTGTTACTCAGTTTTTCAAAAGCGTCTTCATTTCACTTAGCTTCAATCGCATTTTTTCTAATTGAGTGGTTTGTCCAAAACCAATTAGCTGATTGATATAAATCTCTAATGCTTGTATCTGTTCTCTGAAATTTATAGTTACTGATTTAGCTTCATCTATAGCCAATGCAACGCGACTCACTACTTCCGTGTGCTTGAAGTTCAGGAGACCACCATGATCAGGGAGTATCCAGCTAAACTTGTACTGCGAAAGTTGGCTAACTGATCTGATGAGCGTTTCATAGTCTTGCCATGTCCAGGCAGGCGACTCCACGTGAAAGGCCTTGTTATGAACCGCCAGGGAATCACCAGAAAATAAATAGGTGTCTTTGTACAGAAGCATGGAACTGCCTTCTGTATGGCCTGGTGTGGGAATCGCTAGAAACTCTTTGTCATCGGCAAGAACTTGCGGTTGATTGCCGTGAAGAACAATTTCTGCATCCGGGATCGCGTCAAGATCGCCTTCGTGAATTATTCGTTTAGCATTGAACATTTTAGCTAACTCAGAAGCGTATGAGATGACATCACGATGCGTAGCAAAAATATGAGTGATACCACCATAAGATTTGATCTCTTCAATTAGATTCTCATCGAACTTTGGAGAATTGATCAACCAGTTTCCGCTTTTCCCGGCATTTTTTATAAGGTATGAATTGGCATCGCCTGCTTCTGGAAGAGAGCCGCTCAAAAATACATTTTTATCAAGGTTATTCATCCTGGGAATCTCATTCAGAAAAGGAACTTGGTTGTCAATGGTTTTAACTGAGCAACCCTATAAGTCAGTGATGCATGGGGTGCAACTGATGCTATCTTTTAATAGTAGTTTCGTGAGGCGCCTAGGCAAAGACTGTGCCACTTTTTGACTCCTTTAAATCTAAGGTCATAAAGCCTCAAATATCCAAACTTTCCGGTGTTCCCACCCCTGAAGATCTAACTTTCGCCCAAAAACGGGCTACTCCCAGCAACCCTGTTGTCTTGCAGTGGTCAATTGGCGATGAAGCTCGCATACTTTATGTTCTACCGTCCCTGAGCGAACCTACCAACTGGGTTGTTCGCAAAGAGGAAGGGCTGGATGCGCCCATTCTGTGGGAGTATGCGACCCAGGACGCCTATGTGATCTATTCGATGCTTATCGGTGAAGCTCCATCAAGCGAAAAGGCTGTTATACCGGATGAATTGAAGGCAAAATCAAGCCAGCATAGCTGGATGGACCCTGGTTCAACCATGGTTACGGACGTCAATAAGTTGCGCCCCTTTGCGGAAGATTTTGCACCAGGTGCCATTTTCGATGAGCGGTACGAAATAATTAGTATGTTAGGTTGCGGCGGCATGGGATCTGTTTTTAAGGCGAAACAGCTCTCTGTAGATCGTTTCGTCGCACTAAAAGTCTTGCATCCAGACTTAATAACAGATCCAACCAGTAGAAAGAGGTTTGAACAGGAAGCCAAGGCGGCTTGCTTATTGATGCATCCGAATCTGATCATTGTTCATGACTTCGGGTTTGCTAAAAGCAACGGGCAACCTTTTCTTGTCACTGACTTTTTGGAAGGAACAACACTCCAAAACGCCATAATTGACAATGGACCTTTGAAAGAATTTCGCTTGATAAAAGCTTTTATCCAGTGCTGTCAGGCGCTCGACCACATACACAAGAAGGAATTGATTCATAGAGATATTAAGCCTGGCAATATCATGCTGATATCTGAATCACCGAGTTCAGAACTAGTGAAAATACTTGATTTCGGTGTGGCAAAAGCAATTGATAAAAATCAAACTCAGAACATTACGCATGCCGGCACTGTCATCGGCAGCCCTTATTACATGAGTCCTGAACAATGCAGGGCGTTGCCTTTGGATGCGCGTTCAGATATTTATTCGCTTGGGTGCACGATGTACAACGCTGCAACGGGATGCCTTGCAATTGAAGCCGAAGACCCGGTTCAAACTATGTATAAGCATAACTATGAGATGCCCAGTAAATTTTCCATTGCTAATCCGAAAGTGGAAATTTCCAAAGATTTGGAGGACATCATCTTTCGTATGCTTGAGAAGAAACCGGAGAACAGATACCAAACAGCTGCAGAGATTATCGAGGAACTAGAAGACCTCAAGTCTGAATATGGACGCGATAAAACTTATTCGACAACAGGGTCAATTCCAGGAGCAACGCTTCTTTTGAACATTCTTGTGCGCGCGCAGATGATCACGGCGGATGAAGCTCAGGAAGCGGCAAAGATCCATGCCGGAGTTGGTGGAGAGATTGGCGTCATTCTCGTTGCTCAAGGCAAGACGGATTTAGAAACAGTGAACCTTGCAAAAATTTGCCATGGTTTTGTGCTTGATAGGCGTCTCAATGCTGAAAAAGCTGGCATGCTTCTTGGTTTTTGCAAAAAGCACAATCGCTCCCCGGAAGACGCTATGACTGTTCTTGGTTGGAAAAACACCAACGCGTAAGGACTTCAAGGTATAACACGGGCCGAGAGATACATAAGGGCTATCAGCCCAAATAATCCGGCACAAACCCAATAAATTCTTTTGCGTTTCTTCGATAATCTTCGTGGGAGCGAAAGATAAATAAATGCAACACTTACGATCCCGAATAAGATGGCTGCTCCGAAAGAAATCAAAAACATGCAAATACGATTTGTCCCTTTTTCAAGACGCCAGTAAGTAACAGATCGCCCCGAGCGATTTACTATTTCTTCTGGCTCTTGCGGAGTGGAGGCAAGATCGGCGCCGTCCTGAAGTGCAAGGTAATATGCTGTTCCTGATCTACTGCCAGTGAGAAGGTTGGCATCTCGCCCATAAGCCCTAATGAAAAACAATTTGCTTTCGCCGTCGGGACCTTTGATTGTTGCAGAGCAAGCGCTCAAGAGACCGGGATGAGGTTTCAGTTGATCCGCCCATTTTCTTCCCTCACGTGTCTGAGCAATGACGACATCGTGGGAGGCGGCATCATAGAAGAAAAGTTTTTCGAATGATGGCAGTTCTTTGAGGCCGGAATACGGATTATCATAGGCAATATTTTTTGCCCCAATTTCAGGATAGGCACCATGTCGTGCGTAGTAAACTTTGGCACGTTCGGCGAGATTCTTCATCAAGTCTGTCAGTTGAAGTTCTGGGCTGCCTAAAGCATAGAACATGACGCCTGAAGGAGTTCGCAATCCTTGCGGCGTTCGGGTAAGCCAAATTTGTTTTTGCACGAGCTGCGCGCCATTGATTACTACGAAATCCCGCCAGTCTGCCATGAACATTGCAGTTGGCCATTCGGTTACTGTGCCGAATGAATCCAATTTGCATTTCGACAGATCTTCAAATCGCAGCAGCATCAATCCATCTGCTGTTCTGTACGAAACAGGCGTGTGAGCAAACATTTCGTTCGGGGTAGGATTGCGCGGCAAAATCCACAAGACTGCTATAAAAATTACAGCGATGACAATGTTTCTTCGGACTATTTTTTTGCGGTCTTCGAGTTCCTTTGGTAATTGAAAGAAATCGCTCAGTTTGCGTTCAGGAGGTACTTCCATAGCTGCACGACCGGTCTTAGGCGGAACCTTCGGTGCTGGTTCACCGAAAATCATGCGCTTTACGCTGAAGCCTGATGAACCGGCAGGGAGCGCAGCGGTATTGCGCCGTAATCTAAGCTTGCTGAGTAAATCACCTATGAAGTAAAAGAGGTCTTGTCGCCTGTCGCTTGGAGCGCCTTTGAAAGACGGCATTTCTTTTGGGGCTGAAGAATCCGGATTTTTTTTCTGGTCTTGAGCTTTTCCAAGTTCTGGTGGTTCAGTCTTCGCTTTATCTTTGGTGCTTGCTTTCCCCGTCTTGCCATGCGGTTCGTCGGGTAAGGGCATTACATTTGGTGCACTTTCATCCTTTTCAGACTTATCACCTTTCAGCTTTTTCCTGGCACTGGCTTTTTGTTTTTCAATTTTTGCTTTTGCTAACCTGGCTGCTTTCTCTATTTTGGCTTTTGCTTTCGGGCTGAATTGTCCGGACGAGGAACCCGCTTGAATTGCTTCAATGAGTTCTTTCGGAACGCTGTAACTAGCGCTTTTGGTTTCTGGAACAACTATATCGATGAGAGACTGAATAGAGGCGTCGTTTACTTGCGGTCGGGTATATGCGTCCGTAGCATGCGTCAACGCCCTGCGTAACCATCTCGGTCTTTCAATCTCTCTCTCCGGGGCGCCTACTTCAGGTTCGTCTGCCTGTTCATCGTCATAAACGAGCTTAGATTCTAAAGCGGCCAGGCGCGAGCGCAAGAAATCTGCTTCACCGAACTTACCGACATTGCGATAAAGCTGAATAAGACTGCGCATGACATTGAGGGCTCTTTCATCAGTCTCACCGTAGCGGACCTTTAAGTCATGCAGGAGCCGAATATTGAGTCTAATGGCGTCATCGTAGTTGCCTCGCTGGGAGCAAGCGCCTGCCAATTTTTCTAGGCAAGTTGTCGTTGCATCCGAATCTTTCGGCAATGAGGAAAGGGCTGAACGAAGAACTGGTTCAGCTTTATCCGCGTTGCCAGACTCGATGTCAAGCAAAGCGTTATCGATAGCCTCATGAATGTCCAACGCGGAATTACCATTTCTAGTACCGCTTAACTACCACATCCGCCGCCACAAAGCACACTATTTTACTTTCCCCGTGGCTCAGCTCGCAAACCTTTGAAAACCGTGGAATTATGGTGCTAGCT